>DAONOU010000129.1:0-7370 GCA_035409265.1 Arachnia sp.
CCGGTGCCGACCCTCACGAGGCCGGGACGCGATCCCGGAGCGATCAGCGCGTTGACCCAGGTGTCGGTGGCGCCCGCCACCTCGAGCGCGCCGACGGTGAGGCCGGACGCGGGGAACACCTGGTTGACGTGCGCCGGGAGCGTGGCCACCGACACGTCGACGACGCGCCGCCACATGGCGGGGTCGCCGGCACCGAGCCCGACGGAGGCGCGCACGCCCGCGGCCGTGTAGGCCTTGACCTGTTCGATCGCGTCGGCGACCGTCGGGAAGCCCTTGGTCAGCACCGCGACGTAGACGTTGCCCGCCGCGGCCTCGGTCACGGCGACCGCGTTGTCGAGGTCCTTCGCCAGGACGTTCAGTTCGATCTTTGACATCTGTTCTCCTTACTTCGCCAACGCCGTGATGGCGCTCGCGATCTCGGTCTCCTGGCCGTCGCGCAGCGGGCGGGGATCCACCTGGAACGACCCTGTGTTGGCGTAGTAGTCGCGGGTGAAGACGGCCGGCGTGCCCTGCTTCAGGCGCGTGGTGAGCTCGACGGCGTCCATCCCGAAGGCCTCGGGATCGACGACGATCTGCGCGCGGTAGGTCTGCATCAGCCGGCCTCCGGGTGCGCCTTCGCGTACTCCTCGGTGAGCCGCTTGCCGAGCTCCTCCTGGTCGAGGAAGCCGAAGCCGACGACCTTGGCGCCGTTGCGGATGGCGGTCACGCCGGCGTCGATGGTGCGCAGCGAGAACTCCATGGGGTACCCGTACTTGGTGTTGGCGGTGACGGCGCCGGCGCCGCCCGAGCCGCAGAAGCTGATGCCGAAGTCGGCGCCCGTCTCGTTCATCACGTCGCCGAGCTTCATGTCCGCGCCGAGCCCGGGGATGAGGATGGCCTCCCCACCCGCCTGCGCGACGCCGTCGGCCACGCGCTGGCCCTTACCAAGCCGGTGGCCGATGACTACCTTGATTGCCATTTCTGTCTCTCCTAACTGATCTGCGCCGCGTCGAGGTGCACGGCGACGAGGAACTTCTCCTCGACCTGGATGTCGGGGGTCTTCTGGATGGGGGCGAGGAGCTCGCCGGCCAGCGCCATGGCGTCGTCGGAGACCTCAGCGAAGAAGACGGGGTCGATCGCTGCCACCTCCTCGCCGGAGCCGAACCGCCGCACGGCGGCGGCGAGGTGCGTGGCGAGCGCGAGGCGTTGGGTGTCGTTCATGAGCCAGCCGCGCGCGTCGAGCCCGGGCTGCAGCACCTCGAGCGCCTTCCACAGCTCGGTGACGTCAGGCAGGGGCTCGGGCAGTCGCTCCTGAACCTGCTCGGCCAGGGCCGCGACGTCTGCTGACGTGGTGTCAGATGACATAGATCTCTCCATCCTTGATCGCGTGGGTTGTCTCCACGGCCCTGTTGCCGAGGAGTTCGTTGCCGTCGGCGTCGCGATAGCTGAACTCGCCGTCGACGACGCGGAGGACCGTGAGGGTGGCGGGCGCGCCGATGCCGGTGTCCGCGAGGTCCGGGCGGCGGATCGCCCGGGCCGGGGCCGTCGTCGTCCATTCGAGGACCTGGTCGAGGCCGAAGCCGAGCGCGAGCGCCTTGCTCATGGTGACCGCGAGCGAGTACACGGGGCCGCCCACGTTGCCCTCGTGGATGTCGGTGCTGATGGTGTGCGGCACGATGCCGAGCTCCTTCGCGCGGGCGAGCACCTGGAAATTCGCGCTGGCCTCGCCGTGCCCGATGTCGAAGATCACGCCGCGGTCGTAGGCCCGCCGGGCGGCGGGACGGAGGGCGCCGTCCTCGTCGACGATGCCGCCTGGCTTGCCGTGGAACGCGTGCGAGCAGATGTCCCCTGGCCGGAGCATGTCGAGGCAGTCGCTCATCTCGGGGGGCCGGTTGCCGGTGTGGATGAGGACGGGCAGCCCGACCCTCTCCCCCAGCTCGATGGCCAGCTCGAGGGGCCTCAGGCCGTTGTCGCCCACGACGGAGCCCGACATGCGGCACTTGATGCCGACGATGACGTCGCGGTTGGCCTCGATCACGGCCTGCGACCGGTCGAGGTCCACGTTGGCGAGGTCGACCAGCTCGTGCCTGCCGTCGACGAGGCCGGGCGTCGCGACGTTCAGCCACGAGAGCACGCGGGTGCGTTGGGTGTCGACGACCTCTGCCCGGAACCGGTCGAAGTCGCGGGCGCCGGCGCTTCCGGCGTCGACGATGGTCGGCACACCCTGCCGGATGCCGACGCTGTCGCCGGGGATGCCGAGCGTCTTGGCCGGGATGAAGACGTGGGTGTGGATGTCGATCAGCCCCGGCGTGATCAGCGCGCCGTCGACGTCGACGACCGTCGCGTCGGGCGCCGCCTCGGCCGCGATGCGCCCGTCGGTGATGTACACGTCGCCGGGGGCCGAGCCGTAGAGCTCGCCGCCCCGCAGGATCAGGTTCATGTCTCCTCCTTGAGGTCGAAGTAGGCGAGGATCGCCTGCAGCTCGGATTCCTGGATGCGCAGTTGGCGGGCCGCGAAGACGTCGAGGAGCCGCCCCCGCAGCGCGGCGTTCCCCGCGCCGACCGGCGCGGCCGCCTGGTACTGCCGCCCGGAGGCCAGCCGCTCGGCCAGCAGCAGGCAGTGCAGCAGGAGGCCCTCCGCGGCGCTCGGGGCCAGCGGCTGCTCGGCGGCGTCGACGAGGTCCCTGTTCAGGGTCACGCCGAGGCTGACCAGGCCCGGGTAGGAGGAGCCGAGCTCGGGCATCGACCGCGCTGCGCCCCTCATCGGCAGGACGATGCCCTGGGCGGCCTGCGCGAGCTTCTCCTCGATGGCCTCGAAGTCGCGCTTCGTCGGCACCGAGCGGATGACCGCCGTCGGCTTGCCGACCGTGACCGGGAACGTGCTGATCACCAGGTCCACGTCCGCGACGCCGCCCTGCTGGACCTCGAACATCGACGTCGTGCGCACGATCTCGATAGGCGGGAACCGGCTCTGGACCAGGAGGCCGATCAGGTTCGCCACCCCGCGCCCTGTCGCGCAGACGATCAGCGTGCGCACGCGCGGGCGGTTGAGGTACCGCTCGTAGGCCGCGGCGAAGTGCAGGGCCAGGAAGCTGAGATCGGCCTCGGAGAGCTCGATGTGCTCGCGGCAGGCCTCCTCGACCGCGCGGTAGATCCGCGCGTACTGGACGAGCACCTCCTGCACGATCATGTTGGGCTCGATGATCGAGTTGCGCAGCTTCGCGAACCGGTCGGAGAGGTGCGCGGTGAGACCCTGCAGGAGCCGCTCGTCGACGCCGAGGTCGGCGTTCAGCTACGCGTCGACGCGGTCGATCAGCCCGCGGGCGACCTCGGTCATGGGCTCCCAGTTGGATCCTCCGGTGGCCATCTCGTGCGCCGCGGCCACGAGGAAGGCCTCCTGGAAGACGAAGTCGAGGTCCTCGGCGCTGAGCACGATCCCGGTGGCCTCGGCGAACTCCCGCGCCGCCTTCTGGATGAACCCCCGGAGCTCGTCCGTGGCCTCGCCCGGCGGCTGGGCATCGTGCGGCAGGCTGAGCGCGAGCGCGAGGCGCAGCAGCATGCCCCGATGGCGATGTCGTTGGGCGCGGCGAAGTGCTCCTGCAGGGAGTCGATCACCGAGCCGACGCACGCGGACGTCGCCTCCGGGCTGGGGATGCGGTCGAAGACCATCCGCAGCGGCAGCGAGAGCGCCTCGACGTCCAGCCGGTTCGGGTCCCAGACGAACGACGTGAGCCACGCCAGGTCGTCGTGGCGGAGGTTCGCCCTGAGCACCTGGTCCAGCGCGAGGAGCACCCGCGCCCGGGCGCCGATCGGGGTGATCCCGAGCCGCGTCCGCTCGAGCCGGATGTCGAAGGGCTCCAGCTCCAGCTCCAGGTCCGCGAGGTCGTGCAGGACGGTGTTCCGGGCGACGCCCAGGTCGTCGGCGAGCCGGTTGATCGAGGTCGGCGACGGCGAGAGGAGGATCATCAGGCAGATCGTCGCGCGCCGGCCGCGCTGGTCCGTGTCGAAGACGGAGGGGCGGACCTCGGAGAGGAGGGCCGCCCGCTCCTCGTCGCTGCAGTTGACCCACAGCCCGCGCGTGCCCGCCGAGCTGAGGGTGTAGCCGCGCTCCTCCAGCCAGCGCCGGGCCCGGTTGATGTCGGTCTTGACCGTGCGTTCGCTGACCCCCGCGCGCGCGGCGATCTCGGCGAGCCGCACGGGTGTCGTCGCCCGCAGGATGTCGCCGAGCACTTCCGCGCTGCGTGGGTTCAGGGGCACGTGTTCTACTCACTTCCTCGTGTCGTCGAGACGTACGCTATGGCTCGGTCACGCCCCTCGCCAGATGCAATGTGCTGCCTGTTCTCGGGGCGAGCCGCTGCCACGGGCGCGCGCCGTCGGCCGGGCCTCGTCGCCTGCCGGTAGGCTGAGGGAATGCAATTCGGCCGCTTCGACGATCTCCGGAACCCGGCCGTCGTCATCGGGTTCTCCGGATGGAACGACGCCGGCAACGCCGCCAGCGACCTCCTGCGTCACCTGATGGAGGCCTACCCCGGGACCGACCTCGGCGTGATCGACGACGAGCGCTACTTCGACTTCCAGCACACGCGCCCGATGCTGAACCAGGCCGCCGACGGCCCGTGGGTCGAGTGGCCGGCGCTGCGGATCCGCGCGGTGCATCACCCTGCGCGCGACATCGTCACGGTCATCGGCCCCGAGCCGAACCTGCTGTGGCGCACCTTCACCCGCGAGCTCGTCGACAAGGTCAAGGAGGCGCGCCCCGAGTTGGTCATCTTCCTCGGCGCGATGCTGTCCGACACGCCGCACTCGCGGCCGCTCCCCGTCGGCCTCTACACGTCGGACCCGCAGCTGCAGGGCCGCTTCGGCATGGAGCCCAACGACTACACCGGGCCGACCGGCATCATCGGCATCGCCACGCAGATGATGCTGCACGAGCGCGTGCCCGCGGCGTCGATCTGGGTGTCGGTTCCCCACTACGTCGCCGCGCCGCCGAACCCGAAGGCGCAGGACGCGCTGCTCAGCGAGCTGGAGACCGTGCTGAGCGTCGAGTTCGACCACGCCGAGCTGCCCGTCGAGGCCACGAAGTGGACCAGCGCCGTCAACGCGCTCAGCCAGCAGGACCCCGACATCGCCGAGTACATCGAGCACCTGGAGGAGGCGCGCGACGCCGAGGAGGTCGAGGGCGCCACCGGCGACACCATCGCGGCCGAGCTGGAGAAGTTCCTCCGCCAGCAGCGCGACGAGTAGAGCTACGAGACGTCGATCCTCGCGGCCTGGAGGTCGAGGAAGTGCTGCGCACGTTCGATCGTCTTGGAGCGGTAGGTGCCGCTCGACCGGGCGTCGAGGAGCGCCGCCTGCTCGGTGTCGAGGAGAAGGCGCTGCAGCTCGATCCGCTGCTGCAGCTTCACGGGGACCGTCGACCACCCGGTGTCGGGGTCGTGCGCGTCGTCGGCCGCGAGGCTGGTCGCGCGCACGTGCTCGACGACCTTGGGGTCGAACGGCTTGCCGTCGGGGCGGTGCAGCGTCGGGCTGTCGAACATGTCCTGCGCCGCGACGCGCAGCTCGCCCACGAGCCGGGCGTACTCGCGGCGGGCCTCGTCCTTGTCGTCGCCCTGCACGCCCAGCCTGCGGATGAGCCACGGGAGGGTGCCTCCCTGGCCGACGAGCGTGACGACGGCCACGATGAACGCGATCAGGATCAGTTCCGAGCGGTAGGGGACGCTCGCGGGGATCGACTGCGCGGCGGCCAGCGTGACCACGCCGCGCATGCCGGACCAGGCGAGCATGGCGCCGCCGCGCCACCCCAGCCCTTGGGTGGCGAAGAAGGACGCGTCGGCGTGGCGCCGCCGGATGTACCTGGTCATCCGCTCGGTGCGCGCATCGTCGGGGAAGTCGCCGTTCTCGATGTGGCGCAGGGCGCCCTCCAGGAACTCGGCCTGCTGCTGTCCCCTGGTGCGGGAGCGGCGGAGCCAGGCCACCAACGGCACGACGAAGGCGACGCGCACCACGACGAGGACGACGGTGGCGATCAGGCCGATGGCGACGGCGTCCCAGACGCTGAGCCCGGCGCGGACGACGTCCTCCGCCAGCGACTTCAGCTGGAAGCCCATCAGCAGGAAGACGCGCTGGCGAAGGCGGACACGACGACGAGCAGGACCGACAGCGCGCCGATGGCCCCGAAGTCGCGCCGGAAGTCGGTGGCGGGCATGTTGACCGCGGCCGAATACAGCAACGGGGGCAGCACGATCACCAGGATCCACTCGGGGCTGATGGCCACCTGTGGGATGCCGGGGATGAAGCTCCCGATCAGGCCGACGACCACGAGCAGGATCGGCGCCGCGACCCCGACGCGCGGGGCGAGCAGCGAGACCGCGACAATGATGAGCACGGCCGCGACGGCAAGGATGGCGCCCTCGTCCAGCATCGGTACCTCCCCAGGATCCTGGCGACGCCGATCGCCGCGGGGAGAAGTTTAGTGCGTGCAGGCGCTCGCGGCGGAGGCCCGCAGCTGCCTGACCGCCTCGTTCGGGTCGGCGGCGCCGTAGACGGCCGAGCCCGCGACGAACGTGTCGGCGCCGGCCTCCGCGGCCCGCTCGATCGTCGCGGCGGAGATTCCGCCGTCGACCTGGAGCCAGATGGGGCGGTCGCCGAGCAGCTCGCGCGTGCGGCGGATCTTGGGGAGCACCAGGTCGAGGAAGGACTGGCCGCCGAACCCGGGCTCCACCGTCATGAGCAGCACCATGTCGACCTCGTCGAGCATGTCGGCGTAGGCCTCGATGGGCGTTGCGGGCTTCAGCGCCATCGACGCCCGCGCGCCCTTGGCGCGCAGCTCGCGGGCCAGGCGGATCGGCGCCGCGGCGGCCTCCACGTGGAAGGTGACCGACTCCGCCCCGGCCTCGGCGTAGGCGGGGGCCCACCGGTCGGGGTCCGCGATCATCAGGTGGATGTCCAGCATCGCGTCGGTCGCCCTGCGGATCGACTCCACCACGGGCAGGCCGATGGAAAGGTTCGGCACGAAGTGGTTGTCCATCACGTCGACGTGGATGGCGTCCGCATCCGGAATCTTGGCGATCTCCCCCGCGAGGTTCGCGAAGTCGGCGTTCAGGATGCTGGGGGTGATGCGCATGGGCGGCAGCCTATCGAACCACCTCCGTGCACAGATCTCCGCATGCGTGAATGAGGGCGGATATGGGCCTTCCTCCGTGCATACGGGGATCTGTGCTCGCCAAAGCGCGAACGGTCGCCTATGGTCGGGCAATGGATGTCCGGATCAAGCGGGTCTACGAGCCCGCCGCCGCCGACGACGGCTACCGCGTGCTCGTCGACCGTCTCTGGCCCCGCGGCGTCTCGAAGGAGAAGGCCCGCCTCGACCTCTGGGACAAGGACGCGGCTCCC
>DAONOU010000130.1:0-7349 GCA_035409265.1 Arachnia sp.
TGAGATGAGCGGAATCTTCGTGATGATGTTCATCCTGTTGACGGTGTCGCTCGTGCTGGGCGCAACGAGGCGAAACAGGCCGCCGCTGGGTGACAGCGGCTACCCGCCTCAGCTGGGCCCTCGCGCGCAGCAGCCGTATCCCCTGTTCCAGGCCCCTCAGCCGCCGAACCCGTTCGGGCAGCAAGCCTACGGTTCCGGATACGACCCCGCCGCGCACCAACCGATGACCGAGGCGTCGCGGCGGGCCATCGACGAAGACATCACGCGCTTCGGCGACGAGTTGCGCGACCTCGACTTCGACGTCGTCGGCCGCATCCTCGACGACGCGACCCAGGCCGACTACACGCTCGCGCTGGATGCCTACGACGGCGCGAAGCAGCAGCTCGCCGTCGCGCGCAGCAACGCCGACGTCAAGCGGATCGCCGAGATCATGGAGTCCGGCCGCTACGCGGTGGCCTGTGTCCGGGCGCGGGCGACGGGCCAGCCGGTGCCGGAGCGCCGTCCCCCGTGCTTCTTCGACCCCGCACACGGCGTCTCCGTGTCCGACGTCTCGTGGGCCCCGCCCGGGGGCGCCGCCCGCCAGGTGCCTGCCTGCGCGGCAGACGTGTCCCGCATCCGCACCGGCCACGACCCGTCGATCCGCATGGTGTACGCCGGACCCCAGCAGGCGATGGTGCCCTACTGGGATCACCGCGACTACGCGCCGTGGGCGCAGGGCTACTACGGCCGCTACGGTGGCGACCCCGCGCTGCGCTCCATCACACACGGCGCGCTGATGATCGGCGGCTTCTCGCTCCTGATGGGCCTGCTCGACGACTGACCTCCACGCCCCTTGCGGCGCGAAGCGTCGCGGCGCGCGTCGAAAGGCTCAGTTGGTGAGGTGTGTCGTGTCCCCGCGCTTGTGAAGCCTGCGAGCGGCTTCGGCGAGAGACCCGGACATCGACGGGTACACCGTGAAGGCGTGGCTGAAGTCGTCGACGTTGACCCGCTGCGACACGGCCACAGACACCGCGTGGATCAGCTCCGACGCGCGCGGGGCCACGACGACACCCCCGACGATGATGCCCGTGGTTGGCAAGCAGAACAGCTTGACGAAGCCGTCGGTGAAGCCCTGCATCTTGGCGCGGGCGTTCGACGCCAGCGGCAGGAGGACGGAGCCGACGCGCAGATCACCGCGGTCGACCTCGGCCTGCGAGATGCCGACGGTGGCCACCTCAGGGGTCGTGAACACGTTCGACGACACGTGGCTGAGATCCAGCGGGGTGACGGCGTCGCCCAGCGCGTGCCACATGGCGACGCGGCCCTGCATCGCGGCCACGGAGGCCAGGGCGAAGACCCCGGTGACGTCGCCGGCGGCGTAGACGTCGCGGTTGGTGGTGCGCGAGACGCGGTCGACGACGATGTGGCCCGACGGCGTCAGCTCCACGCCCGCGGTCTCGAGTCCCATGTCGGCGGTGTTGGGGATGGCGCCGACCGCCATCAGGCAATGCGATCCCGTGACCTCGCGCCCGTCGGCCAGCGTCACGACGACGCCGTCTCCCTCGCGGCGCGCGGCCACGGCGCGGCACTCGCTCATGATGGTCATGCCGCGGTCGGCGAACGCCTTCTGCAGCACGGCGGCGGCATCCTGATCCTCGCCGGGAAGCACCTGCGCGCGCGAACTGATCAGGACGACGTCGCAGCCCAGGCCGTCGTACGCGGACGCGAACTCCGCACCCGTGACGCCGGACCCGACGACGATCAGCCTCTCGGGTACCTCCGTCAGGTTGTATACCTGCTTCCAGTTGAGGATGCGCTCTCCGTCGCACGGGGCGTCGGGCAGCTCTCGCGGCGTGGTGCCGGTGGCGATCAGCAGAATGTCGGCGTCGAGCGCGCGCTCGCCGTCGGCGGTGGCGACGAGCACGCGGCGCGCGCCGTCGAGCCGGGCGGTGCCCCGCACGATCCCGATCCCGTCGGTCAACAGCCGCCGCTCGATGTCGCGTGACTGCGCCCGCGCCAACTCCAGCACGCGCTCGTTCACCTCGCCGAGGTCGACGCGGACGACGTCGGTGACATCATCGCCGGCGATGTGCAGGCCGAGCTGCCGCGCGCTCTCGATGCGCACCATCACCTCGGCGGTGGCGATGAGGGTCTTGGAGGGCACGCAGTCGCTGAGGACGGCCGCGCCACCGAGGCCGTCGCGCTCGACGAGGGTCACGTCGCCGCCCAACTGGTTGGCCACCAGGGCAGCCTCGTATCCGCCGGGTCCGCCGCCGATGATCACAACCTTGGTCACATCCGCCATCCTCCCATAACCGTTCCCGCTCGGCAGGCGCATCAGTATGCTGACGCGCATGAGCACCTCCCCCTTCGACCTGGCCGAAGAGGCCGCCGCGTACCTGACGAACCGCTTCTCGACGGAGCGGATCGACATCGCCCTCGTGCTGGGATCCGGCTGGTCCTCCGGCGCCGAACAGATCGGCGAGACCCTCGGTGAGATCGAGCTGGGCGACGTCCCGGGCTTCAGCAAGCCGGTGGTCGCGGGCCACGGCGGCAAGCTGCTGCTGGCGCGCGCGGCGTCGGGCAGGCTGGCGGCGATCTTCACCGGCCGCACCCACTACTACGAGGGCCGCGGCGCCGACGCCGTCGCCCACGGCGTGCGCACCGCCGCCGCGTGGGGCGCCACCACCATGGTGCTGACCAACGGCTGCGGCGGCCTCAACCCCGCGTGGGGGCCGGGCACCGTCGTCCTGCTGAAGGACCACATCAACCTCACCGGCGACACCCCGCTGCACGGCGCCACCTTCGTCGACCTCTCCGAGGCCTACTCCCTCCGGCTGCGCGAGGCCGCGCGTCGCGTCGACGCCGACCTGCCCGAGGGCGTGTACGTGCAGTTCCGCGGCCCGCAGTACGAGACCCCGGCAGAGGTGCGGATGGCGGGCATCATCGGCGGCGACCTCGTCGGCATGTCGACGACGCTGGAGACCATCGCGGCCCGCGAGGCCGGCATGGAGGTGCTCGGACTGTCGCTCGTCACCAACGCCGCCGCGGGCCTGGGCGACAGCTTCCTGGACCACGCCGAGGTGCTGCAGGCAGGCCGCGACGCCGGGCCGCGGCTCGCCGCGCTCCTCGCCGGCATCGTCGGGGAGCTGTGATGGGCGACGTCCTGGCGCTCGCCACCGCGTGGCGCGACGCCGACTTCGACCCGGACACCAGGGAGCAGCTGGACCACCTGATCGTCCAGTCGCAGGCCAACGACGAGGGGGTCGCGCGCGCGGCCCTCGCCGAGCTGACCAGTGCGTTCGCGGGGCCGCTCGAGTTCGGCACCGCGGGCCTGCGCGGCCCGATCGGCCCAGGCCCGGCGCGCATGAACCGCGTCGTCGTGACGCTGGCCGCCGCCGGCTTCGCCGCGTGGCTCGCCGATCAGGGGCTCGCGGGCGGCAAAGTCATCGTCGGGCACGACGCGCGGCACAAGTCCGACGCGTTCGCCGAGGACACCGCCCAGATCATGGCGGGAGCCGGCTTCGACGTGCTGTGGACCGACCGCCCCATCCCCACACCAGTGATCGCGTTCGGCATCCAGCAGCTCGGCTGCGTGGCCGGGGTCGTCGTCACGGCCTCGCACAACCCGCCGGCCGACAATGGCTACAAGGTGTACCTGGGCGACGGCTCGCAGATCGTGCCACCCACCGACGCGGAGATCGCCGCGCACATCGCCCGCCTCACCGAGGGCTGCTGGACGACCCTCTCCCGCTCGGAGGCGCGCACGGACGTGACGGCCGCACTCCTGGACGCGTACGTGGCGCGCGCGGCCTCGCTCTACCCGGCGGAGGCCCCGAGGGACCTGACGTGGGTGCACACCGCCATGCACGGCGTGGGCGCCGCGACGGTGCGCCGCGTCGCCGAGGCCGCGGGTCTGCCCGCGCCGCACGAGGTCGCCGAGCAGGCGGCACCGAATCCCGACTTCCCCACGGTCGCGTTCCCGAACCCCGAGGAGAAGGGCGCGATCGACCTGGCGCTCGCGCTCGCGGAGGAGCAGGGTGCGGACGTCGTCGTCGCGAACGACCCCGACGCCGACCGCTGCGCCGTCGCCGCGGTGGTCGACGGCGCGTGGCGGATGCTGACCGGCGACGAGCTGGGCGCGATCCTGGGCGACGACGCCATCCGGCGCGGCGTATCGGGCACCTTCGCGAACTCCATCGTGTCGTCGACGCTGCTCGGCCGCATGGCGTCCGCTGCGGGGCGCGACCACCAGACGACGCTGACGGGGTTCAAGTGGATCGGCCGCGTGCCCGACCTGGCGTTCGGATACGAGGAGGCCATCGGCTACTGCTGCGACTCGCGCGCGGTTCCGGACAAGGACGGCATCACGGCCGCGGTGAACGTGTTGCGGATCGTCGCGGAGCTACGCGCGGAGGGCCGCACGCTCGCCGACCGTCTCGACGACATCGCCCGAGCGCATGGCCTGACGGCGACCTCGCAGCTGTCGGTGCGGGTCGCCGATCTGTCCCTCATCGCGGACGCCATGGCCCGGCTGCGCGCCAACCCGCCCGCCGAGCTGCTCGGCGAGCCGGTCGCCGTCGTCGACCTGGCAGTGGTCGGAGGGCACCTCCCGCCGACCGACGGCGTCGAGCTCACCGGCCGCGCGGTGCACGTCGTGGCCCGTCCGTCGGGCACGGAGCCGAAGCTGAAGTGCTACCTGGAGGTGCGACTGGGCGTCGAGGAGTCGCAGGACGTTCCCGCGGCCCGGGCGACGGCGGCCGGCCTGCTCGAGCGGCTCCGCGCGGAGATGGCGACAGCGCTCGGCGTGTAGCCGAGCGCTGCTCCCCCACGTCGTCGCGGGTCAGCCGACCCGGCGGGCGCCGCTGAACGGCATGTACTTGAGCTTGGTGACGTTGACGCCGGTGCGCGAGTTGCCCGCGTGCACGACCTTGCCGTCGCCGATGTAGATGGCGACGTGACTGACGGGGCTGTAGAAGAACACGAGGTCGCCGGGCTTGAGGTTCTTCTTCTTGACCGACTTGCCCTTCGAGAGCTGCGACCTGGACGAGCGCGGCAGCTTCACGCCCGCCTTGGCGTAGGCGTAGCTGGTGAGGCCGGAGCAGTCGAAGGCGTTCGGGCCGGTGGCCCCGTGCCGGTAGCTCTTGCCGACCTTCGCGAGCGCGAACTTCACGGCCTCGCGGGCCTTGGTGTCGCGCACCGTCAGCTTCTTCTTCGCCGACACCGCGCGCTTGTAGTCGGAGGTGGCGGCGGTGACGACCCGCAGCTTGGTCTTGCCGACCTTCGAGATCTTCGCCGTGAAGGAGTACTTCCCCCTGGAGGTGACCGTGGTCTTCGCGATCGTCGACCACTTCTTGCCCGTCCACCGCTGCAGGGAGGCCTTCACACCCTTCGCCGTCGCGGTTCCCTTCACGGTGAACTTCTTCTTCACGCGGACCGTCTTGGGCGCCTTCTTCACCTTCACGGTGGCCTTCTTGGGCTGCGGCACGGGAACCGAGGCCGAGACCTTCGACGCCGTGGGGCCTGCAACAGTCGCGGCGGGCGGCGCGGCATCCGCATGGGCTGCCGGGACACCGATCGCCCCGAAAAACATCGTGGCCGAGCAGGCCAGGCTGACTATCGTCTTGCGGAACATGAGTCCCCTTCTTGTCTTGCGAGGCCGGTCTGACCCGGCCACCCCCCATCGCGACTGTCGCGAATCTGAGAAAGAGCTTAAACATTCTCAGCTTCAATGCAAATTTCTCAGGTTCTTGACGAGGCGGATTCAGGTACCCGCTGGTGAGCCGGACCCCGCGCGCAGCGCCGGGTCCGTGGTCGTTACCAATGAACCGCGGGCGGCTACCCTGGACGTATGACGAAGCTCCGCGCTTTCCTTGCCTCCGTCGTCCTCGCGCTGCTCACGGTCCTCGCGGTCGCCCAGCCGGCCGCGGCAGACGACAACGCGCCGATCACCCGCTACGACGCCACGGTGAACCTCACCGACGACGGCGTGGCCGAGATCACCGTCGACTTCACGATGGACTTCTCGCAGGTGCGCGGCCGCGGCCCGATCATCATCCTTCCCCTTCGCCAGGAGGACGGCGCCGATCCCGACTGGGACTATGTCTTCGACTACTCGAACATCCGCGTCGACTCCCCCAGCGGGGCGAGCGCCCAGGTCAGCACCCAGTACGAGGGCAGGCTGATGAGCCTACGGATCGGCGACGAGAACCGCTGGAACACGACGCCACAGGACTACACGCTGAGCTACTCCGTCACCGGCTTCATCGTCTCCGACCACTCCCAGAGCGGGATGGACGAGTTCAACTGGGACATCATCGGCCCGGGCTGGGCGTCCCGGATCTCCAACGTGACCGCGACCGTCACCGGCCCGGCCGCCGTCAGCCAGGTCGCCTGCTTCTACGGCCCGTACACCGCGCAGCAGCCGTGCGAAGCGTCGTCCTCGGGCGACACCGCGACGTTCTCCCACGCCGAGACGCTGCCTCCCAAGAACCCCGTCCAGATCGTCGCCGGCTTCCCCGCGGGCACGTTCGGGGGCGTCGAGCAGCGGCGCGAGAAGGCCCAGACGCTGGCCAACGCGTTCGAGCTCACGCCCGCGACAGGCGCCGCCACCGGAGCGGGGCTCGTCGCCGCCGTCGCGGGCCTCGTCGCCATCCGTCGCCGACACGCGCGCGACGACGTCTACCTCGGCCTGACTCCGGGAATCGTCCCGGGCGCCGGCGAGCAGGCCACCGTCGGCCGGCAGTCGGGCAAGTTCCCCGTGGCCGTGCAGTTCAACCCGCCGAAGGGGGCGTCGCCGGGCGAGATCGGCACGCTGATGGACACCACCGCCGACGACGTCGACGTGTCGGCCACCATCGTCGACCTCGCCGTGCGGGGGTTCCTGAAGATCGAGTCGACGGGCAAGAAGCACTTCACCCTCTACGCCACCCAGCCCCGGGCCGGCGAGCGGCTGCGCCCGTACGAGGAGAAGCTGCTGGGCAACATCTTCAAGGGCAAGTCCGTCCGGACGTCGAAGGAGCTCTCGAAGGAGAAGTTCCAGAACGTGCTGCCCGACGCCCGCTCCGGGCTGTACACCGCCGTCGTGCAGCTGGGCTGGTTCAAGCGGAACCCGACGTCCTCGCAAGCCGGCCCGCTGGTGCTGGGCGGGCTCAGCCTGATGGCGGCGCTCGGCGTCGCGATCGTCGGCGCGTTCGCCGGATGGGGCCTCCTTGCCATTCCGTTCGCCGTGTTCGGCATCGGCCTGATGGCGATGTCGAGCAAGTTCCGCAAGCGCACCGCAGCTGGCTCGGCCTACCTGGCCCAGGCGAAGGGCTTCGAGCTGTACCTGCGCACCGCCGAGAAGGACACTCTGAAGTTCGAGGAGGGCC
>DAONOU010000131.1:0-7340 GCA_035409265.1 Arachnia sp.
CGTCGAGCACCGCGGCCTTCGCGTGGGCGGGCGGCACGAAGACCACCGAGACGTCGGCGTTCGTGGCGGCGACGGCGTCGGCCATCGCGCCGAACACCGGGACCGGGTCCTCCTCGAAGAGGACGGAGGTTCCCGCCTTTCCGGGCGTGACGCCCCCGACGATGCGGGTGCCCGACATGATCATGCGCTGCGTGTGCTTGCGCCCCTCCTTGCCGGTCATGCCCTGCACGAGGACGCGCGACGACGCGTTGATGAAGATCGACACTTGTCAGTTTCCTTCCGCGGCCAGGCGCGCGGCCGTGCGGGCCGCGGCGTCCATGGTGTTCTTGACGGTGATCAGCGGGTGGTTGGCCTCGGCGAGGATCGCCTTGCCGACCTCGACGGAGTTTCCGTCGAGCCGCACGACGATGGGGAGGCGCGCCTCGTCGCCCAGCATCTCGAGCGCGTTGACGATGCCGGTGGCCACGTCGCTGCACGCGGTGATCCCGCCGAAGACGTTGACGAAGATGGAGCGCACCTGCGGATCGCTCATGATGATCCGCAGCCCGTTGGCCATGACGGCCGCCGAGGCGCCGCCGCCGATGTCGAGGAAGTTGGCCGGGCGCGGCTTCCCGGGGAAGTCCTCGCCCGCGGCGGCCACGACGTCGAGCGTGCTCATCACGAGGCCCGCGCCGTTGCCGATGATGCCGACCGAGCCGTCGAGCTTCACGTAGCCGAGGCCCAGTTCGCGCGCCTGGCGCTCGAGGTCGACGTCCCCGCTCGTCTGCTCGTACTGCGCCCACTCGGGATGGCGGAACTCGGCGTTGCCGTCGAGCGTCACCTTGCCGTCGAGCGCCATGATGCTGCCGCCGGCCGTCTTCACCAGGGGGTTTACCTCGACGAGCGTGGCGTCGCTGTCTCGAAACACCGTCCACAGCTTCGTCAGCACGTCGGCGACCCGCGGCCGGTCCTCCTCGCGGAACCCGGCCTGCTCCACGATGCGCGCGGCCGTCTCGGCGTCGATCCCGACGACGGGATCGAGCCCGAGCTTGACCAGCGCCTCGGGCCGTTCGACGGCGAGCGTCTCGATGTCCATGCCGCCCTCGACGCTGCACAGCGCGATGTAGCCGCCGGCCGCGCGGTCGAGGAGGATGGAGAAGTAGTACTCCTCCGCGATGTCGGCGGCGGGGCTCAGCATGACCTGCTCGACCCGGTGCCCCTTGATGTCCAGCGCGAGGATCTCCGCCGACGTCGCGGCGACGGCCTCCGCGCCGCGCGCGAGCTTCACTCCCCCGGCCTTGCCTCGGCCGCCGATGCGGACCTGGGCCTTGATCACGGCCGTCTTCGCGCCGAGCTGCTCGTACGCGGCCACGGCCTCGTCGGGCGTGGTGGCCACCTTGCCCGAGAGCACGGGCACCGCAAACCGCTCGAAAAGGTCCCTCGCTTGGTACTCCAGGAGATCCACGTCGTTCCTTCGTCATTGAGATGTTTTAGCGCTGCCACCCTACCTCCGCTCGACGGTCCGGCGATAGGTCCTTTACACAGCATTAACACAGGGTAACGGCGCTACTAGACCCCGATTTTGAGAGTTTCCTGAGAAACTGTTAAGGTCTCTCAGGACGGTCAGCAGACCGTCCGACCTTGATCTCAGGAGCCTGGTGAACGAGAACGCAGCACAGCCCGCACGTCGCGCGGTCGCCGACCTCGGCGACGTGTACGAGCTGGAGGCCCCCCAGGCCTCTCGCGCCCGCCGTGGCTCCGTCGCAGGCTTCAGCAAGCGCATCGTTGCCCTCACCGTGACCGGGACCCTCGCGGCCGCCGCCGTCTTCACCTTCGCGTTCGCGTCGCGCGGCCTCGCCGCCAACGCCTCCAGCGAGACCTCTGAGGCCGCCGTTCCCGCCGCTGCCGCCTCGGCCGCGGCCGAGGCCTTCGGCGACCGCTCCGAGCAGGTCAGCCGCGATGCCGTCCGCGAGAACCTCAGCGCCGCCGTCGCCGACCAGACGGCCAAGAACCGCGAGGACCAGCTCGACGCCACCGCGACCGCCGTCGCCGACGACGAGGCCGAGCAGGCCGAGGCGGACAGGGACGAGCTCATGGAGGCCGACCTGAAGCTGGTCGCCAAGCAGGCCAAGAAGCTCAAGAAGGAGGCGAAGGAGGCCGCCGCGCGCCTCGCCGCCGCCCAGCGCGCCGTCGGTTCCGACGTCGACCTCAGCAGCCTCTCCGCGGAGGAGATCGCCAACCTCACCTCCACCGGCGGCTCGATGCCGGTCAAGTCGAACTACCGCGTCGGCGCGGGCTTCGGCGCCACCGGCTCCTGGTCGCGCTACCACACCGGCCAGGACTTCCCCGCCCCCACCGGCACCCCCATCTACGCGGTCGCCTCCGGCGTCGTGCTCAGCCCCACCAACGGCGGCTGGGCGGGCACCAACGTCGTCATCCAGCACTCCAACGGCGGCGCGACCCTGTACGCGCACATGAGCAAGAAGGTCGTCTCGCCCGGGTCGACCGTCAAGGCGGGCCAGCTGATCGGCTACGTCGGCACCACCGGCCGCTCCTTCGGCGCCCACCTCCACCTGGAGTACTACTCCCCCGGCGTGACCCCCGGCGACGTCTACAACGCCTCGAACCCCGTCACGTTCCTCCGCTCGCTCGGCGTGAAGATCTAGTTAACGCTAAAGCTTCTCCATCGGCGCGTGCTTGAGGCTCAGCCGCTTCGCCCCCGCCGATCCGAAGTCGACGTCCGCCTTCGCGGCGTCGCCCGCCCCGTAGACCGCGAGCACCGTTCCCATGCCGAAGGTGGCGTGCAGCACGCGCTCCCCCACGGCGACGCTCGGCACCGTCTTCGCCGGCGCTGACCCCCGCCCAAAGCTCTGCATCGACGCCGTCGTCGCCCTGTTCCTCGTCGCCGACTGGCTCGCCCAGGTCGTCGTCGCGGCCGCCGTTCGCCGCCAGTCGAGGACGTGGTGCGGCACCTCGTCGAGGAACCGCGACGGCGGGTTGTACTGGGGCTGGCCGAACGTGATCCTGACCTGCGCCCTGCTGAGGAACAGCCGCTTCCGGGCACGCGTCACGCCGACATAGGCGAGGCGCCGCTCCTCCTCCAACTCGTTCGGGTCGGTGAGCGCGCGCATGTGCGGGAAGATGCCCTCCTCGAGGCCCGTGAGGAAGACGGTGTCGAACTCCAGCCCCTTGGCGGTGTGCAGGGTCATCAGCGTGACGATGCCCTTGCCCTCGTCGTGCTCCGGCACCTGGTCGGAGTCGGCGACCAGCGCGACGCGCTCCAGGAACGCGGCAAGCGAGTCGTCGGGCTCGGGCATGCCCGCCACGAGGCCCGTGGCGACGGCGTCCTCGTCCAGGTCGACGGCGTTGGCGCCCGCCACGAACTCCGCGGCGACCGACACCAGCTCCTCGAGGTTCTCGATCCGGGTCTCGTCCTGGGGGTCGGTCGAGCTCTGCAGCTCCGGCAGGTAGCCGGACTCCTTGAGGATCGAGACGAGCACCTCGTCGGCGGGGACCCCCGCGGCGACCATCCCGCGGTGCAGGTTCATCACGTCGACGAAGCCCTGGATGAGCCGCTGGGACCGGCTGGCGAGCCCGGGCGCCTCGGAGGCGCGCTGCAGGGCGTCGAAGAAGCTGATCCGCTCCGCCGTCGCCAGGGCCGCGATCGCGGCCTCCGCGCGGTCGCCGATGCCGCGCTTCGGCACGTTCAGGATGCGCCGCACGGACACGTCGTCGGCCGGGTTCACCAGCGCCCGCAGGTAGGCGAGCGCGTCGCGGATCTCGCGGCGCTCGTAGAAGCGCACCCCGCCGACGACCTTGTACGGCATGCCGACCCGGATGAACACCTCCTCGAACGCCCGCGACTGCGCGTTGGTGCGGTAGAACACCGCGGTGTCGCCGTACTGGCTGACGCCGGCGTCGGAGAGCTTGTCGATCTCGGTGGCGACGAAGTGCGCCTCCTCCTGCTCGGTGTCGGCGACCCAGCCGACGACGAGGTCGCCCTCGCCGAGGTCGCTCCAGAGCCGCTTGTCACGGCGCCCCTGATTGCGCGCGATGACCGCGTTGGCGGCCGTCAGGATGTTGTGCGTGGAGCGATAGTTCTGGTCGAGCACCACCGTCGTCGCGCCCGGGAAGTCCAGCTCGAAGTCGAGGATGTTGCGGATCGTCGCGCCGCGGAACGCGTAGATGGACTGGTCGGAGTCGCCGACCACCATCAGCTCCGCGGGATCGGCAAGCGGCGAGCCGTCGACGACGCCGACGGTGGGCTCGCCGCAGAGCTCACGGATGAGCACGTACTGCGCGTGGTTGGTGTCCTGGTACTCGTCGACGAGCACCTGGCGGAAGCGGCGCCGGTACTTCTCCCGGACATCCGGGAACGCCTGGAAGAGGTGGACCGTGGTCATGATCAGGTCGTCGAAGTCCAGCGCGTTGGCGGCGGCCAACCGCGACTGGTACTCGCTGTAGGCCTCCGCGTACGCCTTCTGCGGCGGCGTCTGCGCGTTCGCGGCGGCCGTCTCGTGGTCGATCAGCTCGTTCTTGAAGTTGCTGACCGCCGTCATGACGGCGCGGACCGGGAAGCGCTTGGGGTCGAGCTCGAGGTCGCGGATGACGAGCGACATGAGCCGCTTGGAGTCGGCGTCGTCGTAGATGGAGAAGCTCTTCGAGATGCCGAACCTGTCGATGTCGGCGCGAAGGATCCGCACGCAGGCGGAGTGGAACGTCGAGACCCACATCAGCTTCGCGCGGTTGCCGACGAGGTCGACGACGCGCTGGCGCATCTCCGCCGCGGCCTTGTTCGTGAACGTGATGGCGAGGACCGAACCCGGGTGGACGTTCCGCTCCGACACGAGGTAGGCGATGCGGCGGGTGAGGACGCGTGTCTTGCCCGAGCCGGCTCCCGCGACGACGAGCACCGGCCCGCCCTCGTGGATCACGGCCTCGCGCTGCGGCCCGTTCAGCCCTTCGAGCAGCTCCTCGACGCTGACCTTCCTCCCCCGCGCGGGACTCCCCTCGCCGCCCTGCCGGGGCGGCCGCGGGACCGCCTCGTCGGGCTGGAAGAGAACGGAGAGGTCGGGGAAGAGGGAGTCGCTCATGTCGGGGCTCAGACTACCCGCCGTCCGCCCATCGGTATGCTGGCGGCCATGCGAAGGACCCTCTCCTCGGCCCGTCGTCTCCTCAACCGCGTCACCCTCGGACTGTTCCTCGCGCAGGTCGCGACCATGGTCCTGCTCACCGTGCTGGAGTCGTTCAGGAAGAAACAGCGCAAGCTCCGCCGCTTTCCGGTCACGGCGCCTGAGTCGCTGCACGTCAACCGCAACGAGGTGACCGTCTACACCTACGGCGCTGACCTGTACGACGCCATGATCGCGGCCATCGACGCCGCCACCGACCACGTGTACTTCGAGACCTACATCTGGAAGGGCGATGAGGCGGGCCAACGCTTCGTCGACGCCCTCGCCCGCGCCGCCGACCGCGGCGTCGACGTCTACGCCGTGTGGGACCAGTTCGGGAACATGGTCGTGCCGCGGTCCTTCTACCGGTCGATCCCCGGGAACATCAACACCTTCGCCTACCCCGCGCTGCCGAGGCCGTGGTCGATCCAGACCTGGGGCTTCGACCATCGCAAGCTGATGACGGTCGACGGCACCGTCGGCTTCGTCGGCGGGTACAACATCGGCTCGCTCTACGCGACGGGCTGGCGCGACACCCATTGCCGCGTGACCGGCCCCGACGTCGCCGAGCTCGAGAACGCGTTCATCGACTTCTGGAACATGTACGCGGGCAAGCGCCACGAGCGCATCGAGCGGAACCCGCACCGCGGCTGGCAGTCGCAGCTGCGGGTGCACCGCAACTCGCCGCGCCTGTCGGTCTACCCCATCCGCAACATGTATCTGGAGGCCATCGACCGCGCCACCGAACGGATCTGGCTGACGCACGCCTACCTGATCCCCGACGACGACTTCGTCGCGGCGCTGCGCGACGCGGCCCAGCGCGGGGTCGACGTGCGGATCATCGTTCCCGCGCAGTCGAACCACGTGGTCGCCGACTGGCTGTCGCGCGGCTTCTACGGCAACCTGCTCGACTCCGGCATCCGGCTCTTCCTCTACCAGCAGGCGATGGTGCACTCGAAGACGGCGACCATCGACGGCGTGTGGTCGACGATCGGCACCGCAAATCTCGACAGGGTGAGCCTCATGGGCAACTACGAGGTCAACCTCGAGGTCACCGATCCGGAGGTCGCCCAGTTCATGGAGAAGGTGTTCCGCCGCGACGAGTCGAACTGCATCGAGGTCAGCGCCGACCGCTGGCAGGGGCGCTCGCTGGCCGCGAAGGCGACCGAGGCGCTCCTCTCCCCCTGGCGCCCCATCTTCTGATCACCAGAAGACGGCCACCGCGGCGTTGGCCAGCGTCAGGCCGAAGATGGCCCAAAAGGCTCCGTTCGGAACGGCGTCGCGCTTCCTGTTTCTGAGGACCAGCACGAGGATCGCGACCAGCACCAGCGTCTTCACGGCGATCTTGGCGTGGTTGACCGCGCCGTCGCCCATCTCCAGGAGGCCGACCAGCAGCAGGCCGGTGACCACCTGGGTGTAGGCGCCGTGCAGCATCGCCTTGTTGACGACGCGAGGGTCGGCCTTCAGCTGCACGAACGCGCCGCCGAACAGGGCGGCGAAGCCGACGAGGTGGAGCAGAACGAGCAGGCTGTGCAGGAGTTCCATGGCCCTCACCATATCCGATCCCTCCCGATGACCCCGGTCACGGCCCTCTTCAGGGTCGACTCAGGGCGATTCACGATGTACGGCCGCGCGTGCGCCGTGGCAAGCTGATCGTCATGATCACTTACATCATCGTCGGACTCGTCGCGGGCGCCATCGCAAAGGCCCTCCTCCCTGGGCGCATCGGCGGAGGCTGGCTCTCCACCCTGGTGCTCGGCCTGGTCGGCGCCTTCGTGGGCGGCATCATCGCCGACGTCGTCTTCCACACCGGCGCGTACAGCCTGCTGCCCCGCATCGGCTGGGCCACGACCGGAGCCGTTGTCGTCCTCGCCGTCAAGGGCTGGCTGAGCAGCCGCCCGTCGAGCTGATCCTTTCAGCTACACCAGGTGGCGGTCCGTCGCCCACTTCGTGAGTTGGTGGCGGTTGCTCAGTTGGAGCTTGCGCAGGACGCTGCTGACGTGGGTCTCGACCGTCTTGATCGAGATGAACAGCTCCTTCGCCACCTCGCGGTACGAGTAGCCGCGCGCGATCAGCTTCAGCACCTCGCGCTCGCGGGCGCTCAGCTTGTCCAGCTCCTCGTCGATGCTCGAGATGTCGACCGCGCCGGAGAACGCGTCGAGCACGAACCCCGCGAGGCGCGGGGAGAAG
>DAONOU010000132.1:0-7327 GCA_035409265.1 Arachnia sp.
AACGAGGAGCGGCTGCAGCCGGTCGTCGTCCCGTCCGGGCCGGGCGGGGGCGTCGCGGTGGCGACGAGGCCCACGACGAGGTCGGGCGTCTCGGCGCGGATCGCCGAGATCAACGCCCCGACGACGACGGAGGAGTGGAAGGCCATCACGCAGGTGATGCAGTGGATCGCGGTGGTCACCGCCGTCGGCGGCATCCTCGTGCTGATCTCCTATCCGCTGCACATCTCCGCGCTGGCCGCGGGCGACGCGACGGCGCAGGCCTCGGCGACGGTGTTCTCGGGCACGTTCTTCGTCGGCCGGATGCTGCTGTTGGCGCTCGCGACGGTGGTGCTCGCGCTGTTCGGCTACCGGCTGGCGGGGCAGACGCTGCGGGAGCGGCCGCAGCTGCTCGTGCTGCTGATCACGACGGCGTTCGTGCTGGCCACCATCGCCGAGATCATGGGGCGCTCGCTCCACTACGACTCGATGCTCCGCATCGGCATCTAGGATCCGGCCCATGCAAGGGCTACTGCGCTGGGTCGCCGCGCACGACGTGCCCCGTCGTGTCGTCCTCCTGTGCGACGACACGCCCCTGCCCGACGCGGGGCGCGGGGACTTGGTGGTGCGGGTTCCCGGCTGCCTCAAGGACGCGTCGATCGGCCTGCCCGCGCAGCTGCTGGCGTGCGGGGTGCCGGAGGTGGTCGTCGTCATGTGCGGCGACGGCCCCGACGAGGTGCGCGCGACCGCCGACCTCTGGCGGCGCACCATCCTCTCCGGCATCGAGGTCGACGACGACCCGGCGCCGCGCGTGCGGTGGCGGAAGACGCCGGAGGTGCTGCGGCTTGGCGCCGCGCCCGTCTCGCGGCGCGGCCTCCTCGGGCTGCGTTCCCTCGAAGGGTTTCCGCTCGACCTCGACGCCGACGACACCGCCCGCACGCTGGCCGCGCTCGGCATCCTGCGCGACCGCGGCCAGGCCTCCCTCGAGGCGTCGGAGGAGAGCGCGGCGCGCGCCCTCGCCGTCGTCGGCTGCACCGCCTGCGGGGTGTGCGTGCAGGCCTGCCCGCACGACGCGCTGACCCTCGTGCACGACGGGCCCACCAGCGTGCTCGCGCACCTGAGCGACGCCTGCCGCGGCGAGCTGGACTGCCTGCGCCTGTGCCCCGTCGACGCGGTCGCCGACGGCGGCGCGATCCCGCTGGAGGCGCTGGCCCGCGAGCCCAGGCGGACCCTCGCCGTCGTCGCCACCACGACCTGCCCGCGGTGCTTCGCGCGCCACGATGCGGCCTCGGGCTCGCTCTGCGCCGCGTGCGCGTTCCGCGTGGACAACGCGTTCGGGTCGTCCTTGCCGCCCGGCGCGGTCGCGCGGCTCGCCGCTGCCAGGCCTCAGGGGGCAAACCCCGGGGGAGGGCGCGCGACCCCCGCGTGATAGCGTCGCCCGCATGTCAGATCATTCGAGCGACGCTCCCCGGAACCCGAAGGAAGCAGCGATGCAGGAGTGGGTGGGTCGGGTCGCGGTGGCCCTCGATCTTCCCGCCGAGCTCGCGCAGCGCCACGCGGACGAGCTGCTCGACATGGTGGGCAAGGTCGCGCACGGGCCGAGCAGGCCGGGGGCGCCGCTGACGGCGTTCCTCGTGGGGCTGTCGGCCGGCGCGGCGGACGACAAGGACGCGGCCATCGAGCGCGCGCTCGGCGTCGTCGCCTCCCTCGCCGATTCGACGGACGTCTAAGATGGGCGAGGCGCGAATCACCTCTGGGATCACCGACGTCGACGTCGACTGCGCGGCCCTCCGCGCCGCCGTCACCGACGACCGCGCGGGCGCCATCGTCACCTTCGAGGGCGCCGTGCGCAACCACGATCACGGCAAGGCGGTGACCGGCATCGAGTACGTCGGCCACCCGTCGGCCGCGGAGATCATGGGCCGGATCGTCGCCGACCTCGCGGCCCGGGAGGGCGTGCACGCCATCGCGGCGCAGCACCGCGTCGGGTACCTGGGCATCGGCGGGGTCGCGCTGTACGTCGCCGTCTCCGCCTCCCACAGGAGGCAGGCGTTCGACTGCGCGTCGGACCTGATCGAGCGCGTCAAGGCCGAGCTGCCCATCTGGAAGAAGCAGCACCTGGTCGACGGCTCCCACGAGTGGTCGCAATGCCCCTGAGCGCGGAGCAACAGGAGCGCTACGTCCGCAACGTCGACGTCGTCGGCATGGGCGTGGAGGGCCAGGAGCGGCTGCTGGCGTCGTCGGTGCTCGTCATCGGCGCGGGCGGGCTGGGGTCGGCGGCGCTGCCGTACCTGGCGGCGGCGGGCGTCGGCCGGATCGGGGTGGTCGACGGGGACGCCGTCGAGCTGAAGAACATGCAGCGCCAGGTGCTGCACACGGAGCTGGGACGCAACAAGGCGGAGTCGGCGGCCGAACGCCTGCGGCTGCTGAACACCGACGTGACGGTTGACGAGTACCCCGAGTACCTGACCGCGGAACGGGCGCGCGAGCTGTTCGTCCAGTACGACCTCGTCATGGACTGCACGGACACCTACGGGGCGAAGTATCTGCTCTCCGACGCCGCCGAGGCGGTCGGCGCGCGCCTGATCTGGGCCTCCGCCGTTGGGATGCAGGGCCAGTGTTCCGTGTTCGGCGTGCCGGACGCGCACGGCGACAAGCTGTACCTCCGCGACCTCTTCCCGGAGGAGCCCCAGGCGGGGGACTACCCGCTGGCGTTGGAGATCGGCGTGCTGGGCGCGATGGTCGGCCAGATCGGCGCCCTGGAGGCGACGGAGGCGATCAAGCTGCTTGCGGGCTTCGGCGAGCCGCTCGTCGGCCGCGTGATGGTGCTCGACGCCCTCCGAGGACGCTGGTCCGTGCTGCCGCTGAGAAAGGGATGACATGCTGACTGTCGAGGAGTACCTGGACCGGGTCGTGGCGCTGGCGACCCCGCTGCCGTCCGAGCCCTGCCCCGTCGGGTCCGGGTTCGGGCGCGTGCTGGACGAGGACGTGGTGGCGCGCTTCGCCGTGCCGCCGTTCGACAACTCCGCCATGGACGGCTTCGCGGTCCGCGCCGCGGATGTGACCGCCGGCCCGACCCGGCTGAGGGTCGTCGGCGACATCCCCGCGGGCGCGGCGAGCGCGCCGACGGTGGGGGCGGGCGAGGCCGCGCGGATCATGACGGGCGCGCCGATGCCGCCCGGTGCGGACGCCGTCGTGATGGTCGAGGACACGGACCAGGAGCAGGGCGACGTGCCGCTGCCCGAGTCGGTCGCGGTGGTTCCCGTCGCGGCCGGGAAGAACGTGCGGCGCGCGGGCGAGGACGTGGCCGTCGGCGACCTCGTGCTGCGCGCGGGGGAGCGCTGGACCCCCGCCGCCGCGGGGGCCGCGTCGTCGATCGGGTACGCGACGGTGCGGCTGCGCCGTCGGCCCAAGGTCGCGGTGCTCGCGACCGGAACCGAGCTCGTCGCGCCCGGGGAGCCGATCGGCTTCGGCCAGATCCCCGACTCCAACTCCGTGCTCATCGCGGGCCTCGTGGAGAGGTTCGGCGGCGAGGTGGTCTGCGCGCGGGCCGTCTCCGACGACGTCGAAGACTTCCGCGCCGCGCTCGCCGAGGCAGCCGAGGCCGACGTCATCGTCACCTCCGGCGGCGTCTCCGTCGGCGCGTTCGAGGTGGTGCGCCAGGTCGTCGAGGGCGACATCGAGTTCGTGAAGGTCGCCATGCAGCCGGGCAAGCCGCAGGCGTGCGGGAGCCTCCCCACCGCGGACGGCCGCGAGCAGGCGCTGCTCGCGCTGCCCGGCAACCCCGTCAGCGTGTTCGTCTCCGCGTGGGCATACCTGCGCCCGCTGCTCGCCGCCTTCGAGGGCGCGGACTCGGCGTGGGCCTCCACCCGGGTCGTCGCCGCGGAGGGCTGGAAGACGCCGCCCGGGCGGCGCCAGTACGTCCCCGTCGTCCTGACCGCCGACGGCGTCCGCCCGGCCCACCGCCTGGGCTCGGGCTCGCACCTTGTCGCCTCGCTGCACTTGGCCGAGGCCCTCGCCGTCGTCCCCGCCGACGTCGAGGCAGTGGAGCCCGGCGACGTCCTCGACGTGTTTCTGGTTAGGTAGGTTCCGCTCCTTGAGCCGATCCCCGGTGCGAAGCGCCCGGATCGTGTCGAAAGGAACGGGCCGAGGGTACGAGGAGAGCCATGGAATTCACTCATCTGGACGCGCGCGGGCACGCCCGCATGGTCGACGTCACCGCGAAGCAGCCCACCGTCCGTACAGCGGGGGCGGAGGCGTTCGTGTCCTGCTCGGCCGACGTGGTCGCGGCGCTGCGTGAGGGCGCGGTCCCGAAGGGCGACGTCGTCGCCGTCGCGCGCATCGCGGGGATCGCCGCCGCGAAGAAGGTGCCCGACCTGCTGCCGCTGGCCCACGTCATCGGCGTGCACGGCGTTGTCATGGATGTGGAGATCGCCGACGGCGGCGTTCAGCTCCGCGCGGAGGTCAAGACCGCGGACCGCACGGGCGTCGAGATGGAGGCACTGACCGCCGTGACCGTCGCCGCGCTCGCGGTCGTCGACATGGTCAAGGGCGTGGACCGCAGCGCGGAGATCGTCTCCGCGCGCGTCACCTCCAAGTCTGGCGGTCGCTCCGGCGATTGGGTGAGATCACAATCTGACGGATAACTCCATCAAGATGCGATTCAAAGGCCCGTGAATGGGAGAATCCCGTTCTGACCGCACTTATCCGTCAGCGGTACGCGACGCGGGGCGGCTCAGGTCGTGATCCGCGCCGTCGAGCTGGTCGACGATGTGGGTCAGCACGGGGGCGAGCACGGCGAGGGCGTCTCGGGCGCCGCCGCGGGAGCCGGGCGCGTTGAAGACGAACGCCCGTGGGCCGCCGCGGTCGATGACGCCGGCGAGGCCGCGCGAGAGCGACGACAGCGGCGTGACGGCCAGGCCCGCGGCGCGGACCTGCTCCGCGATGCCGGGCACCTCATACGTCAGCAGCGGGCGCGTCGCCTCGACCGTCACGTCGCGCGGGCCGACCCCGGTTCCGCCTGTTGTCAGCACGATCCGCGCGCCGCCGTCGACGGCATCAGCGATCGCCTGGGCGATGAGCGGCGCGTCGTCGGGGAGCACGACGGGCGCGTCCACCTCGAAGCCGAGGTTCGCGAGCCCGTCACGGAGGACCACCCCCGAGCGGTCCTCGTAGATGTCGGCTGCTGCCCTGTCCGAGCAGGTGATCACGACGGCGCGGTACGACATGCCGCTCATGGTAGTGGCGCCCCTCATCCCGAGAAGCCCCACCCCGGCCTTTTCTCTGAATCACTCGTGAGAAAGGCCGTCGGGCAGGCGGTCGCTCAACCCGCTTGACGGCCCCTCCCGATCCACCTGTTCGGCCAGGACTACGGGTCTAGGGTAGGGAGCCATGAGCATCATCGACCGTTCGACGCATCGTGCGTGGCTTCTCGCTCACTTCGAGGATCTGTTGGATTTCGGCAGGCGGACGCCTGTCGAGGGCGGTGGGGCCGCGTGGCTGGACGACGACGGCGCGCCCATCGCGGAGGAGGGCGCGCAGACGTGGATCACGTGCCGCACCGTCCACACCTACAGCTTGGGCGCGCTGCTCGGGCTGCCCGGGGCTCGGCCGATCGCGCAGGCGGCCCTCGACGGGCTGACCGGCAGGATGCGGGACGTCGAGGGTTGGCACGGGCAGGTCGGCGGCGTGGTTCCCGAGCCCGCGGTCAAGGCCGCGTATCAGCACGCGTTCGTGGTGTTGGCCGCGAGCTCGGGCGTGCTGGCCGGGCTCGACGGCGCCGAGCAACTGCTCGCCGACGCCCTCCGGGTGATGGAGGAGCGGTTCTGGGACGAGGACCACGGCCTGGTCGTCGACACCTGGAACGCGGACTTCACCGAGCTCGAGGGCTACCGCGGGATCAACGCGAACATGCACACCGTCGAGGCGTTCCTCGCGGCGGCCGATGTGACGGGGGAGCGGTTGTGGCTGGAGAGGGCGGCGCGGATCGGCGCGTTCGCCGCTCGCGCCGCCGAGGCGAACCGGTGGCGGCTGCCGGAGCACTTCGACGCCGACTGGAACGCGCTGCTGGAGTTCAACGCGGACCGCCCGGCGGATCCGTTCAAGCCGTACGGCGCCACCGTCGGCCACGGGTTGGAGTGGGCGCGGCTGTTCCTGCACCTGGAGGCCGCGGGCGCGAAGGGCGCCGACTGGGCCGAGGCCGCCGTCGCCCTGTTTGACCGCGCGGTCGCCGACGGCTGGGACGACGAGCGCGGCGGGTTTGTCTACACCACGGACTGGGAGGGCACGCCCGTGGTCGCGGACCGGATGCACTGGGTGGTCGCCGAGGCGATCGGGGCCGCGGCGACGCTGTGGCGCCGCACGGGCGACGAGCGGTACGCCCGGCTCTACGAGAGGTATTGGGACTACGCGGCAGTCCACTTGATCGACCGCGAGTGCGGCTCGTGGCGGCACCAGTTGGACGGCGAGAACCGGCCCGCGGACTCGACCTGGCGCGGCAAGCCCGACCTGTACCACGCGGCGCAGGCGACGCTCATCCCGCAGCTCCCGCTGGCTCCGACCATGGCGTCGGCCATCGCCCGAGGGCTGCTGCCGAGCTGACGGCGCCCGGGCATCCCGCCCGTGACAACACGCAGACGTAGCCGGGTGCGCCGGAGGGCACCCCTTTTGCCTCAATCGATTTGTTTATTCCGCAACTACGGTTGGTAGGATCAAGTCATGACGCAAATACGGATTTCTGCCGCGGCGAGCCTCCTGGGGGTCAGCGACGACACGGTTCGTCGCTGGGTCGACGGCGGGCGGCTGCACGCCGTCGCCGACGAGGCCGGAAGGCAGGCCATCGACGGCGTCGAGCTCGCCGCCCTCGCGCAGGAGCTGGCCGACAAGGCGCTCGACCAGCTGGACGGCGGGACGGGCTCCCGCTCCGCCCGCAACCACCTGACGGGCCTGATCACCCGCGTGGTCTCCGACACGGTCATGAGCCAGGTCGAGCTGCAGTGCGGCCGCTACCGGATCGTCTCCCTCATCTCGACCGAGGCGGTGCAGGAGCTGGGCCTCGAGCCCGGCGTCGTCGCCACCGCGGTCATCAAGGCAACAAACGTCACCATCGAAAGGAACCGTGCATGAAGCGCTTCGCGCTCCTCGCCCTCACCGCCCCCCTGGCCCTGCTCGCCGCGTGCGGCGGGACAACCCAGCCCGCCGAGACCCCGGCCGCCCCCGCGCCGTCGGTCACCCAGACCACGGACGCCCCCGCCGCGCCGTCGACGTCGGACGCCATCGTGTTCGCCGCCGCGTCGCTGAACACGGTGTTCCCGGACATCGCCGACGCCAAGTACTCGTTCGACGGCTCCTC
>DAONOU010000133.1:0-7321 GCA_035409265.1 Arachnia sp.
TCCGGCTCCTCCGTCGACGGCGGGAGCCACCCGAGGCGGGTCAGCTCGTCGGCCTCGATCGGCGTCGGCGCGCCGTTGTCGGACCCGCGGACCAGCGCGGTGACGATGCCCGGCTCCCGGACGGTGAACCGGATGCCGGGCCGCGGGGCGGCCGAGGTCGAGGTCACGGAGATCGTGAGGTCCGCCGTCGAGTCCATCACCGAGAGCACCTCGTCGAGCCGGTCGGCGAACTCGCCCCATGCTGCGCGCTGGGTCTCGTCGAAGTCGAAGTCCGTGTAGTCGGCCATGGGCACCTCCTGGCCCCAACCTACACACTCCCCCGGCGTGCCCGTGGGCGGAGTCGCCCCACGGGTGGTCCCTATACTCGGGAGCCTCATCCCATCCTTGGAGACGCGTTGACCCCCTCTCTCGGACTTCCCCTCTGGGCCCTCTCGCTGGCCCTCGTCGCCGTCCTCGCGGTCTCGTTCGCGTTCGGCTCGATCGCGCGCTGGCTGCTGCGGGGCCGGGCGCGCCTCTCCACGACGGCCTCGGTGGTGATGTCGATCCTCGGGTCGGCCGTCGGGTTCGCGGTCGCCTGGCTCGTCCGCCCGACGGTCACCCTGGACAGCCCGCTGACGATCACCCTCGCGTTGGGCGCCTCGGTGCTCGCGGTCGCCGTCTATGCCGGCGTCGCCGCGCACTTCCAACATCCCCAGCGGGCCACCACGGCCGAGCTCGTCCGAAGCGGCGAGTCGGACCGGGTGGAGTTCAAGTCCACCGCGCGGGTGAACCTCCACACGGGCGCGAAGGACGACAAGATGGAGCAGGTGGTGGCGAAGACGCTGGCCGCCTTCCTGAACGCCGACGGCGGCACCCTCGTCATCGGGGTCGACGATGCGGGCACGCCGCTCGGTCTCGACCGCGACCTGGGAACCATGAAGGCGCCGGACCACGACCGGTTCCAGCTGTGGCTCCGCGACCTGCTGACCACGACCCTGGGCCCCAACGCCACCGCGCTGGTCGCGGTGGAGTTCGAGGCGCTACCCGACGGCGAGGGTGTGCCGCGCGACGTCTGCCGGGTGACGGCGGAGGCCTCGCCGCGTCCGGTGTACCTGCGTCCGAACAAGAACGCGGCGCCCGAGCTGTGGGTGCGCACCGGGAACTCCTCGAGACAGCTCGCCGTCGACGCGGCCAGCGAGTACGTGATGCACCGGTGGCCGCTGGCGCCGGGCGCGGGGATCGCGGCGCAGTTCCGCGCCGCGATGCGCTTCTCCCAGGGACGCTGATCGGGACACCCCGTCGCCCGGCGACCCCTGGCTACACTGGCCGTCCCCCTGTCTCTCCCGCGTGACGAGGACCGCCATGTTCGATCCCACAACCTGGGATGCCCCCTATGCCATCGTCGTCGCCGCCCTGTGGGTGATCGTCATGCTGCGCGCCAACGCCACCTATTGGCTGGGTCGCGGGATCGCGGCGGGAGCGCGCAGGACGAAGGCCGCGAAGCTCCTGGACTCCAGGCACTACGAGCGCGGAGCCTCCTGGCTGAACCGCTGGGGCGCACCCGCCGTGTCGCTGTCCTTCTTCACCATCGGCATCCAGACGATGGTGAACCTCGCGGCCGGGGTCACGCGGATGCCGCTGCGGCGCTACCTGCCCGCCGTCGCCGTCGGGTGCGTCGCGTGGGCGTTCATTTACGGCACGGTCGGCTTCATGGGCTGGGTCGGCCTCCAGGAACTCTGGGCGCGCTCGCCCGCCGCGGTGATCGTGGTGGGCGTCGTCGGCGTCGGCGCGCTCGCCTGGGCCGTGCTGTCTCGCGACAAGAAGCCCGATCAGGACAGCTTGCGCGCCGCGCCCTTGTCCGCCGACTGAGCGAGCATCCCGAAGATCCTCAGCGCCGTCGAGACCTCGCGCTCGCGGCCCTTCGGCTGCCAGCCCTCCGCGTCGCGCAGCGCCCGGCGGGCGGCGAGGGTCTCGTCGTCGACGTCGAGGTGGATCCTCCGCTCGGGGATCGAGAGCACGATGCGGTCGCCGTCCTCGACGAGGCCGATGGTGCCGCCCGAGGCCGCCTCCGGGGAGACGTGGCCGATGGAGAGGCCGGACGATCCGCCGGAGAAGCGGCCGTCGGTGATCAGCGCGCACTTCGGGCCGAGGCCGAGGCCCTTCAGGTACGACGTCGGGTAGAGCATCTCCTGCATGCCCGGGCCGCCCTTGGGCCCCTCGTAGCGGACGACGACGACGTCGCCGGGCTGGACCCGCTTGCCGAGGATGGCCTCGACGGCCGCCTCCTGCGACTCGGTGACGACGGCCGTGCCGGTGAACTCCCACTGGTCCTCGGGCACGCCCGCGGTCTTGACGATGGCGCCGTCGGGCGAGAGGTTGCCCTTCAGGACGGCCAGGCCGCCGTCGACCGTGTAGGGGTGCTCCGTGGAACGGATGCAGCCACCCTCGGCGTCCGTGTCGAGGGTCTCCCAGCGGTTGGTCGATGAGAACGCCTCCGTCGTCCGCACGCCGCCCGGCGCCGCGTGGAACAGCTCGACGGCGGCCGCGCTGGCGGACCCGCCGCGGATGTCCCACTCGTCGAGCCAGGCCTGAAGCGTCGGCGCGTGCACGGAGTGGACGGAGTCGTCGAGCTTGCCGCCGCGGTGCAGCTCGCCGAGGATCGCGGGGATGCCGCCCGCGCGGTGCACGTCCTCCATGTAGTAGTTCTTGGAGTTGGGCGCGACCTTCGCCAGGCACGGCGTGTGCCGCGAGATCTCGTCGATGTCGTCGAGGGTGAAGTCGACCTTCGCCTCCTGCGCGGCGGCCAGCAGGTGGAGCACCGTGTTGGTGGAGCCGCCCATGGCGACGTCGAGGCGCATGGCGTTCTCGAACGCCGACTTGGTGGCGATCGACAGCGGCAGGACCGAGTCGTCGTCCTCGTCGTACCAGCGCCTGCACAGCTCGACGACGAGGCGCCCGGCCTCCTGGAAGAGGCCCTTCCGGGAGGCGGCCGTCGCCAGCGTCGAGCCGTTGCCCGGCAGAGCAAGGCCGATGGCCTCGAGCAGGCAGTTCATGGAGTTGGCCGTGAACATGCCGGAGCAGGACCCGCAGGTGGGGCACGCGCTCTCCTCGATGCGCTGCAGCTCGTCGTCGGAGACCGAGTCGTCGACGGCGGAGACCATGGCGTCGACCAGGTCGAGCGAGGTGACGGCGGTGCCGCCCTCCTTGATGATCGCCTTGCCCGCCTCCATGGGGCCGCCGGAGACGAACACCGCGGGGATGTTCAACCGCAGCGCGGCGAGGAACATGCCGGGGGTGATCTTGTCGCAGTTGGAGATGCACACGAGCGCGTCGGCGCAGTGCGCGTTGGCCATGTACTCGACGGAGTCGGCGATCAGCTCGCGGCTGGGCAGCGAGTAGAGCATGCCGCCGTGGCCCATGGCGATGCCGTCGTCGACGGCGATCGTGTTGAACTCGCGGCCGACGCCGCCAGCCTCCGCGATGGACTCGGAGACGAGCCTGCCCATGTCGCGAAGGTGCACGTGCCCGGGCACGAACTGGGTGAAGGAGTTGGCGACGGCGATGATCGGCTTGCCCCAGTCGGAGTCCGTGACCCCCGTGGCGCGCCAGAGGGCGCGCGCGCCCGCCATGTTGCGGCCGTGGGTTGTGGTTCGGGACCTGAGCGCCGGCATCTGACTACCTCCGAGGACGTTTACGGTGTTCAGCCAACAGTACTCTCGCGGCGCGGCCGCAACGCCCGCCGCGACGCTCCCGGACGCCTCAGCCCGCTCCGCGCCGCGCAGCCTCCTTCGCGGCGGCCTTCGCGCGGTCGCGGACGGTGCGCAACCGAGCCTCGGCCTTCTCGAGCTGGCCGACCCGGCGCTGCGTCGCCTTGCGGAGCGCGATGGTCGCGGCGAGTTCGGCCTCTGCCGCCGCAAGTTCCTGCGCCGGGGTGCGCTCGGGGGTGGCCGGCTCACCCGGCATCGCGGCCAAGGCACCCTCGATCCCGGGTAGAAGCAGATCCAGCACAATGCCGAGGTCGTCCGTCTCGGGCTCCATGCCATCGCTGTCACCGAAGAACCCGCCGCTTGCGATCAGGGGCTGCAGGTCGGGCAGGCCACCCTGGGCGGCGACCTCCACCACCAGGCGCCTGGTGGCCTGGGCGACGGCTCCGCCCGAGGCCCTGATGTCGCGCGCCATCATCGCGAATCCGCGGACCTGAACTGACAGCATCATCAGCACCGCGAGCTTGCCCTCAAGCGACCCCGGCAGCGAACGCATCGCCCGCAGGCCCGCGTCGACGGCGCGCATCTGTCCGGGCATGAGGAGGGCCTCCATGGAGATCCGGATGTCCAGCGCCCACGGGTGGCGCTCGTAGGCGGCGCCGACGGTCCGCACCCACTGCTCGAGTCCGGCTCTCCAATCCTCGTGATCGATCGCCCATCCATCGGCAGGGATCACGGCGTCGAGCATCAACTGCTGCAGGTCGTCCTTCGAGGCGACGTAGCGGTACATCGCCATGGTCGTGAAGCCGAACCCCTGTGCGAGACGCTGCATGGTCACCGCCTGTAGCCCCTCGGCGTCGGCCAGCGCAACGGCCGCCTCGACGATGCGCTCGTGCGAGAGCTCACGCTTGGGTCCTCGCTGCGGGGCCGCCACGACCCCCCATGCCAGCGCCACGAGCCTCGACATCGGTTCCTCGCTCATTCACCGCTCCTTCCGGGTCCCAGTATGCCCCGAACTGTGTTGCGCGCACGCAGTTCTTCGGTTATCGTGTATAAAGCACACTGTTTATCAGATACACAAAGGAGGGGCGATGGCGACCATCGAGATCTCCGCGCTCACGAAGGGATACGAGCACCGCGTGCTCGACGAACTCGACCTGAGGATCGACGGCGGCGTGTTCGCGCTGCTGGGACCGAACGGCGCGGGAAAGACCACGCTCGTCTCAATCCTCACCACTCTGCTGCGCCCCGACGCGGGCAGCGCGCGCGTGCTTGGCCACGATGTCGTCGCGGAGCCGCACGCCGTGCGACGCCTGATCTCCGCCACCGGCCAGGATGCGACACTGGACGCGCTCCTCACCGGCCGGGAGAATCTCGAGATGTTCGGCGCCCTGCTTGGCCTGGGCAGAGCCGCGAAGCGACGGGCCGAGGACCTCCTCCTCCAGGTCGGCCTAGCCGACGCCGGCAACCGCACGGTCGCCACCTATTCCGGCGGGATGCGCCGGCGCCTCGACCTGGCCGTCTCCCTTCTTTCCCGCCCAGCCGTTCTTTTTCTCGACGAGCCCACCACCGGGTTGGACATCGCCAGCCGGCGGAGGGTGTGGGACGACGTGCGCGGCCTCGCCGACGAGGGCACGACCGTGTTCCTGACGACTCAGATGCTCGATGAGGCCGAGAGCCTCGCGGACCGCATCGCCGTGCTGAGCGATGGCCGGATCATCGCCGACGGGACGGCCGCCGACCTGACCGCGTTGGCGGGTGCACAGCGCCTCGACGACGCCTTCCTCGCCATCTCCGAAACCACGCCGACTCCCGAGGGGTATGCAGCATGACCGTCCCTCCCATTCATCGCGGCGCCGGCGCCCTGCGCTCCAGCGCGATCTTCACGGGCCGCAGCCTTCGCCACAGCCTCCGCGACGGCGAGGGCACGCTGATGGCGATCGCCCTCCCCGTGCTGCTGATGCTCATGTTCACGTTCATCTTCGGCGGCGCGATCCAGGCCGAGGGCTACGTGGACTTCGTCGTGCCGGGCGTGATCCTCATCTGCGCCGGCTTCGGGGCCTCGTCCGTGGCCGTGTCGGTCAACCGCGACGTCACACAAGGCGTCATGCGCCGCATCCGCACCCTGCCGATCCGGCCTGCCACGGTGCTCGCCGGCCACATCGTGGCCAGCATGCTGCGCAACCTCCTGGCGACAGGCATCGTCATCGGGGTGGCGCTGGCGATCGGCTTCCGGCCCACCGCGGTCCTTGCCGACTGGCTCCTCGTGCTCGCCCTCGTCGCCCTCTGGGTTCTCGCCATCACGGCGCTGTTCGCCTTCATCGGACTGGTCAGCTCCAGCCCCGAGGCGGCCAACGGCTACGGCTTCGCGCTCCTGTTCCTCCCGTACGTATCCAGCGCGTTCGTCCCGATCGCGACCATGCCCGCCTGGATGCAGCCGATCGCCACCCATCAGCCGATCAACCTGCTCGTCGAGTCGATACGGTCGCTGCTCGTGGGACAGGGCGAGCCCAGAGTCCCGGTGTCGCTGGCATGGTGCGTCGGCATCATCGTGGTGTCCGCCGCCTTGGTGGTGTGGCGCTTCCCTCGGCAGCACTGATCCTCCGATGCGGCTGAGCCCGGGCCATCACCGGGCACGCCCGATCAGCCTCCTGATCGGGCGAGCGTCAGTCGATGTGGGCAGGGCCGGGATTCCGCCAGTGGTCTTGAAGCAGCCGAATCTGCTCCGGCAGCACCCGGCCCTCCGACAGCTCAGGGAGGTCGTCGACCTCGAACCAGCCGACCTCGCTCGTCTCGGTGCTCGCGTAGCCCGGGTTGAGCGCTCCCGCCGACTCGCAGACGAAGAACAGCTTGTAGATGTGGAAGTCGTGGGGCGGGTGGTGCGCCCACTTGTCGCGGTCGATGACGGCGGCCAGGTGGGTGGCCTTTACCTCCAGTCCCGCCTCCTCGCGGACCTCACGCTCGATCGCCTCACTGGGCCCCTCGAGGATGTCGCACCAGCCTCCGGGCAGCGTCCACCTCCCGCCGTCAGCGACCTCGCGCACGAGGAGCACCCGGCCGTCGGCGTCGAACACGCCCCCGCGCACGTCGAGCTTCGGGGTCGTGTACCCGGCGACCGAGGCCACCTCCCGGTCGTAGGGCGGCGGGTCCTCGGCGGCGACCTCGCTCATCAAGTCGCGCGCCAGGGCGCCGACGCGGTGGAACCGGTCGATGTCGAACGGGTCGCGGCAGTACGCCAGCGCGGACTCCGAGATCGCGGTCAACTCCTTCGCGACGCGCAGCAGCCGCTCGCTGGGCTCGTTCATCGAACGGGCTCGTCGTCGACGGCCGCCGGGCGGTCGGTGTTGCTGTACTGCGACCAGGATCCGGGGTAGAGCCGGCCCCGGCCGAGGCCCGCGTGCTCAAGGGCGATCAGGTTGTGGCAGGCGGTGATGCCGGAGCCGCAGTAGGAGATGACGGCGGCCGCGTCGTCGATGCCCGCGAACCGCGCGCGGAGTTGGTCCGGGGCAAGGAACCGGCCGTCGGGCGCGAGGTTCGCCGTCAACGGGAGGCTGCGCGCCCCGGGGATATGCCCCGCCCGCGGGTCGATGGGTTCGGTCTCGCCGCGGTAGCGCTCGCCGGCGCGGGCGTCGATCACG
>DAONOU010000134.1:0-7305 GCA_035409265.1 Arachnia sp.
TAGGCGCTGCGGATGCCGTGCATGATCAGCGCGGGGCTGTCGGTCTTGAGCAGGAAGCCGGAGGCCCCCATCTGGATGGCGCGTGTGAGGGTGCGGTCGTCGCCCAGGGCCGTGAAGCAGACCGCGCGGCAGTTGAGCGGGGGCGCGGTCACGATCCGCGTGACCTCGATGCCGTCCATCTTCGGCATGTGCACGTCGACGAGACACACGTCGGGCCGCAGCTCGGTGGCCAGCTTGACGGCCTGCTCGCCGTCGACGGCCACGCCGATCAGCTCGATGTCCGCGGCGCGACTGAGGTAGTTGTCGACGGCGCGACGCGCGAGGGGATCGTCCTCGGCGAGGAGCACGCGAATTGTCGGCTGGGCATCGTCCATGGACGCAAGACTAACCCCGGGTGAGCCTTCTGGCGCGGCCGCCCACTGCCTTGTCCGGGCCAATATTCGGGCGCCCGACCCGCGGTCTGGAGGCGAGCCGACGAATGGATAGGCTGCACGTCGTGAACGATGAGCGGACGGGGTTGGGTTACGGGCTCGCCGCATATCTCTTGTGGGGCTTGTTTCCGCTCTATTTCACGCTATTCGCCCGCTCTGGGGCGTTCGAGGTGGTGGCGCACCGCGCCTTGTGGTCGCTGGTCTTCTGCGCGCTTCTCCTGACGGTGCTGCGCCAGTGGGGAGCGCTGCGCGAGGCCCTGGCGGACCGCAGGCTGACGCTCGGGCTCGCGGTCGCGGGCGTGCTGATCGTCGTCAACTGGTCGACCTACGTGCTCGCGGTCCTCACCGGCCACACGCTCGAGACCGCGCTGGGCTACTTCATCAACCCGCTCGCCGTGACCGCGCTCGGCATCGTGGTCCTCGGCGAGCGGCTGCGCCGGCTGCAGTGGCTGGCGATGGTCTTCGGCGCGGCCTCGGTGCTCGTCATGATCGTCGGCTACGGGCAGGTGCCGTGGATAGCCCTGATCCTGGCCTGCAGCTTCGGCACCTACTCCTTGGTGAAGAAGGTGGCGGGCCGCTCGGTTGGCGCGCTGCCGGGCCTCGCCGTCGAGACCGGCGCGGTCGCCCCCTTCGCGCTGGGCTACCTCGGGTGGCTGGCGTTCGCGGGGCAGGCGACGGCGTCGCCCGCGTCCGGCTACGGCGCGCTGCTCGCCACCACCGGGATCGTGACCGCCGTCCCCCTCCTGCTGTTCGCCGCGGCCGCCCGGCGGGTGTCCATGGTGACCATCGCGATCCTGCAGTACGTCGCCCCCATCGGCCAGTTCCTGCTCGGCTGGCTGGTCTTCCACGAGCCGATGCCTCCCATGCGCTGGGCGGGCTTCGCGCTGGTCTGGGCGGCCGTCGCGGTGTTCGTCATCGACGCGCTGGTGGCGTCGCGCCGACGGTGATCGGTTTGCCCTCCACCGTCCTGCCGGGGAGACTATCCCGGTGCTACAGGTAAAGGACATCGAGGTGCGCGCGGGCGCGCGGCTGCTGCTCGCGCCGGTTTCGTTCCAGGTGATCCCCGGCGACAGGATCGGGCTCGTCGGCCGCAACGGCGCGGGCAAGACGACGCTGACGCGCATCCTCGCGGGCGAGGGGCTGCCCGCCGCGGGAACCGTGAACCGCTCTGGCCAGCTCGGCTACCTGCCGCAGGATCCCCGCTCGGGAGACCCGGAGCAGATCGCGCGCGACCGCGTCCTCGGCGCCCGCGGGCTCGATCAGGTGGTGCGCCGCATGCGCCGCGCGGAGGAGACGATGGCCACGGCCGACGGCGCGGAGCGCGACTCCGCCATGGCCGCCTACACGCGCGCCGAGGCCGCCTTCGTCGCCGCGGGCGGCTACGCGGCCGAGTCGGAGGCGGCGCGGATCGCCTCGAACCTCGGGCTGCCGGACCGGGTGCTCGCGCAGCCGCTGAAGACGCTCTCGGGCGGCCAGCGCCGCCGCATCGAGCTGGCCCGGATCCTCTTCTCCGACGCGGAGACCCTGCTGCTCGACGAGCCGACCAACCACCTGGACGCCGACTCGATCGTGTGGCTGCGCAGCTACCTGCAGGGCTTTGCGGGCGGGCTGATCATCATCTCCCACGACACGGAGCTCCTCGACGCCGTCGTCAACAAGGTGTTCCACCTCGACGCCAACCGCGCGGAGATGGACGTCTACTCCATGAACTGGAAGCGCTACCTCGCCCAGCGAGAGACCGACGAGAAGCGCCGACGCCGCGAGCTGGCCAACGCGGAGCGCAAGGCCTCGCAGCTCATGGCGCAGGCCGACAAGATGCGCGCGAAGGCCACGAAGGCCGTCGCCGCGCAGAACATGGCCAAGCGCGCCGAGCGCCTGCTCGCCAGCGTCGAGGGGGAGCGGCAGGTCGACGCCGTCGCGAAGATCCGCTTCCCGGACCCCGCCCCCTGCGGCAAGACCCCGCTGCGTGGCTTCGACCTCAGCAAGTCCTACGGCTCGCTCGAGGTGTTCACCGCCGTCGACCTCGCCGTCGACAAGGGCTCGAAGGTGGTCATCCTCGGCCTGAACGGCGCGGGCAAGACCACGATGCTGCGGATCATGTCCGGCATCGAGGAGCCGTCCAACGGCCGGGTCGAGCTGGGCCACGGCGCGCGCCTGGGCTACTACGCCCAGGAGCACGAGACCCTGGACGTCAACCGCAGCGTGCTGGACAACATGAAGACGTCGTCGCCGAACCTGAACGAGACCGAGGCGCGCAGGGTGCTCGGCTCCTTCCTGTTCACCGGAGACGACGTCGAGAAGCCCGCGAAGGTGCTCTCCGGCGGCGAGAAGACGCGCCTCGCCCTCGCGATGCTCGTGGTCTCCGCCGCCAACGTGCTCCTCCTCGACGAGCCGACGAACAACCTCGACCCCGCCTCGCGGGCGGAGGTGCTGAGCGCGATCCGCACCTACGCCGGCGCCGTCGTCCTCGTCACGCACGACCCGGGAGCCGTCGAGGCCCTGCAGCCCGACCGCGTGCTCGTGCTGCCCGACGGCGTGGAGGACCTCTGGTCCGACGACTACGCGGAGCTCGTCGACCTCGCCTGACCCCGCTCAGCGAAAATGCGCACCTGTGCGTTGGCCCGCCGGGGTTATGGAGCGACCAGCCGCGACCCCATAGTCTGGACACGTGGCGAGAATCAGGTTTGGGACCGGCGGATGGCGCGCGATCATCGGGGACGAGTTCATCCGGGCGAACGTGCGGCTGCTGAGCGCGGCGCTCGCCGAGCGCATGCGCGACGAGGGCATCGCGGAGCAGGGCATCGTGATCGGCTACGACCGGCGGTTCCTGTCCGACGTCGCGGCCCAGTGGGCGGCCGAGGTCTTCGCCGGCTACGGCGTCCCGACCAAAGTGATCAAGGTCGCGCAGGCCCCGACGCCGCTGATCATGTGGACGGTCAAGGACCGGGGCCTGCCGTACGGCATGGCCATCACCGCCTCGCACAACCCCGCGCTGTACAACGGCATCAAGGTGTTCACGCGCGGCGGCAAGGACGCCGACGAGAACGTGACGCTCGACGTCGAGGACCGCATGGCCGCGCTCGAGGGCGCCGGGGAGGCGGCCATCCCCTCGGTGCCGTACGCCAAGGCGATCGCCTCGGGCGCCATCGAGGAGATCAACCCCTTCAACGGCTACATCGACTCGATCGAGGCGCAGGTCGACATGGCCGCCATCCGCGAGGCGAGGCTCAAGGTCGCGCTGGACCCGATGTTCGGCGTCTCCAAGACATCGCTCCAGACCATCCTGATGACCGCCCGCGTCGACGTCGAGGTCATCAATGACCGGCACGACACGCTCTTCGGCGGGCGCCTGCCCTCCCCGACGTCGCACACGTTGCAGGCGTTGGCGCGTTACGTCGTCGAGAACGGCTGCGACCTCGGCATCGCCACCGACGGCGACGCGGACCGGATCGGCATCATCGACGACCTGGGCCACTTCCTGCACCCCAACCAGCTGCTGGTGATCCTCTACTACTACCTGCTCAAGTACAAGGGCTGGTCCGGGCCGGTCGTGCGGAACGTGGCCACCACGTCGCTGCTCGATGACGTCGCGGAGCGGTTCGGAGAGAAGGCCTACGAGGTGCCCGTGGGGTTCAAGTGGATCTCTGGCAAGATGCTGGAGACCGACGCCATCATCGGGGGCGAGTCCTCCGGCGGCCTGACCGTCCGCGGCCACATCGCGGGCAAGGACGGCATCTACGCGGCCGCGCTGCTCGTGGAGATGATCGCCGTGGTCGGCAAGCCGATGAGCCAGATCTATGCCGAGATCACCGGCCAGTTCCCGCCGCACTACATGGCGGAGACCGACTTCGCGTTCGACCCCGAGCGCAAGCCTGAGATCCTGCACACCCTCATGGTGGAGCGCCGGCTGCCGGTCTTCAGCGAGCCGGTGGTCGGCACGAGCTACGCCGACGGCTGCAAGGTGTACTTCGAGGAGGGCTGGATCATCGCCCGCTTCTCCGGCACCGAGCCCCTGCTGCGCATCTTCTGCGAGCTCCCCGACCGGGAACGCGCGGAGCGCTGCTGCGACGAGTTCCGCGCCTTCCTGGGCCTCTAGTGATCGCAATCGTCGCCGCCCTCGAGGCCGAACTGGCCGCCGTCCTCGACGCAGCCCGGGCGTCCGGGGAGGTGACCCCGCACACCGTGGCCGGCCGGAGGTTCCTGCAGGGCAGGCTGGCCGGCCACGACGTGCTGCTGGCGCTGTCGGGAATCGGCAAGGTCGCGGCGGCCGCCACCGCGGCGATCCTCGCCGAGCGCGCGGATGCCGTCGTGATGGTCGGCACCGCGGGCGGGATAGGCCCGGGTGTGCGAACCGGCGACGTGGTAGTCGCCGACGCGCTGCTCCAGCACGACGTCGACGCCCGTCCGCTGTTCCCGCGCTGGGAGGTCGAGGGGACCGTGCGGTTCCTCCCCGACGAGGCCCTCACCCACGCCGTGAGCGCCGCGGCCCGGCACGTCGTCGAGGCGCACCGGGCGGCCCCACCCGCGTCGTTCCGGGAGCTGGGGATCGACGCGCCGTCGGCCCACGTCGGGCTCGTCGCCAGCGGCGACCAGTTCATCGCCACCCGCGAGTCCAGCGACCGGCTGCGCGCCGACCTGCCGGGCCTGCTCGCCGTCGAGATGGAGGGCGCCGCGCTCGCCCAGGTCTGCACGATGGCGGGCGTCCCGTTCGCGCTGGCCCGCACGATCTCCGACCGGGCCGACGACGAGGCCCACCTGGACTTCCCGAGGTTCCTCGACGCGGTCGCTGCGCCCTACGCCCACGACCTCGTGCTTGGCCTCCTCGCCCACCTGCCCTTGGGCGGCGGCGTCGCTCGACGGGTCGTGTCGGATCAGCAGATCTTTGAGCTCGATGCGAACGCCCGGTCGGCATGGGAGGAACTCAACGCGCGGCCGGCTGGGGAGCTGCCGGGCCTGGCTGCGCTGTTCCGTCGGCCGACCCCCTTCGCCGAGTGAGCTTCGAGCAGAGCCCGACCGACGAGCTGCATCTCGTCCTGATGCTGAAGGACATCAAGCGAACCCTCGGGTGACGGCGCGTCGGCTCAACCAGCGCGACGATGGCCGATCCTGGCTCAACCGGCGTGAAGCCGACCGATCGTCGCCTCCCAGGGGCGCATGCGGCGGGGGGAGCGGGCGCCGAGCAGCGTCTCCGCGACGCGCGGGGTGCGGGGGCGGCGCAGCGGCTTGTCGGAGGTGTTGCACTCGACCAGGAACGCCTCGTCGCCCAGGGAGCGCACGTAGGCGAGGTAGTTCCTTGTGCGCGGCGCGACCCAGGTCAGGTCGCCCCTCGTCAGGGCCGGGTGGCGGCGGCGCAGCGCGATGAGGGCCTTGTGCCAGGAGTACACCGAGTCGGGGTCCGCGGCCTGCTCCGAGGCGGAGAACCCGACGGCGTCGTCGGTGCCCTCGAGCCACGGGGTGCCGGTGGTGAACCCGCCGTCGGGGGCCCAGCGCATCGGCACGCGGGCGTGGTCGCGGCTGCCCGCCAGCACCTCGTCCCACGCCGACGACGGGCTGCGACCGGCGGCGAGCAGCGCCGCGTGCCGGTTGATCGACTCCACGTCGCGGAGCTGGGAGACGTCCGCGAACAGCTGATCGACGGCGGCCAACTCCTGGCCCTGGAACAGGAACGGCGTGCCGCGCATCGTCAGCTGGACGGTGGCCAGCAGCTTCCCGACGGCGGCGCGCACCCAGGGATCGGCCTCGCGTCCGGCCGCGATCTTGCTCAGCATGCGCGGGTTGTCGTGGTTGTCGAGGAACACCGCGATCCAGTCCGCCGGGCCGATGGCGTCCAGGTAGCGGCGGTAGTACCCCTTCAGGTACTCGGGGTCGTAGGCGTAGCGGTCCCAGCGGACCTTGCCCGGCGTGTCGAGGACGTCGAAGTTGAACGTGAGGTCGAGCGCGTCGCGGCCGGAGCCGCTGAGCATCCGTCCGAGCTGCACCCCGACGCCGGGCGTCTCTCCGACCATGACGCCGACCGGGTCGGGTGGGAGCGGGTCGCCGAGCGCGCCGTCGGCGAGGCGCGCCCGCGCCGTCGAGGCCGGCGGAGCCGTCCGGGTGAAGCCGTCGCGCCGGAGCTCCCTCAGGTACTCGACCAGGTGCGGGCCGTAGAAGTACCGCTCGACCCCGGTGAACTCCAGCAACTCCCCGACGAACGGGTGGCCGTCGGGCAGGCCCTCGGGCTTGGAGATGTAGTTGATGACGTCGAGCCGGAAGCCGTCAATGCCGCGGCCGAGCCAGAACTGGACGATGTCGGCGACCTCGCGGCGGACGTCCGGGTTGTCCCAGCGCAGGTCGACCTGCCCGTCGGCGAAGAGGTGCAGCACCCAACGGTTCGCCTCCGGAAGCCAGCGCCACGCGGGGCCGGAGAAGAACGAGAGCCAGTTGTTCGGCGGCCGGTCCGGCGTGCCCTCCTCCAGGAAGTAGTAGCCGCCGAAAGCGCCGTCCGGGTCGGCGACGGCGCGGCGGAACCACTCGTGCTGGTCAGAGGTGTGGTTGACCACCAGGTCGAGGATGAGGCGCATCCCGCGCTCGTGGCATCCGGCGATCAGGTCGTCGAGGTCTGCCATGGTGCCCATCTCGGCCATCACGTCGCGGTAGTCGCTGATGTCGTAGCCCATGTCCTGGTTCGGCGAGGCGAAGATCGGCGAGAGCCAGACGCAATCGACCCCCAGGTCCGCGAGGTGGTCGAGGCGGTCGACGACCCCGCGCAGGTCGCCCACCCCGTCGCCGTCGCTGTCGCAGAACGACCGCGGGTAGACCTGGTAGAACACGGCCTCGCGCCACCACGGCGTCGACGACGGGGGCGCGGTCGGCGGGTCGTCGGCCTCGGCGTTCG
>DAONOU010000135.1:0-7245 GCA_035409265.1 Arachnia sp.
GCCGCCCGGCGCGTTCCCGTTGGAGATCTACGACATGGTGATGCGCGCCATCACGCTGCGCGGCTCCATCGTCGGCACCCGGTTCGACCTGAAGCAGGCCCTGATCCTCGCCGCCCAGGCGGGCATCAAGGCCGAGGTCCACCCCGCCCGACTCGACGACGTCAACGACGTCCTCGACAAGATGGAGTACTCGTCCCTGCCGGGGCGCACGGTCCTGGAGTTCTGAGCGCTACAGCACCTGGCGCAGGATCGCGACGAGGTCGTCGTGCGTGGGCGCGGCCGGGTTCGAGGGCGTGCAGCCGTCGCCCATCGCCTGGGCGGCCAGCTCGTTCAGCATGCCCCGGACGTCCCGCGCGGGGATGCCCGCCTCGCTGAGCCGCGCGGGCATGTCGAGCGAGGCGCGCAGCCTGTCGACCGCCGCGACGAACGAGATGACGCCCGCCTTGACGTTGCTGCCCGACGACGACCCGGTCAGGTGCCCGAGCCATGCGTACTTGCGCGCCGCCCGCGCGCAGTTGGCCGCGTTGTAGGTCATGACGTGGGGGAGCAGCATCGCGTTCAGGCGGCCGTGCGCGACGGGGAAGTGGCCGCCGAGCGCGTGCGCGAGGCTGTGCGCGATGCCCAGGCCCGCGTTGTTGAACGCCATGGCGGCCAGCGTCGAGCCGTTGTGCATCCGCTCCCGGGCCTCGACGTCGGCGCCCTGCACGTAGCAGCGGTGCAGGTTCGCGCACAGCAGGTGCACGGCCTTCTCGGCGCAGGCGTCGGAGAAGTCGCTGGCGCCGGTCGACACGTAGGCCTCGACGGCGTGGGTCAGCACGTCCATGCCCGAGTCGGCCGTCACCCGCGGCGGGCAGCCGACGACGGCGCGGGGATCGAGCAGCGCGATCGCGGGCTGCAGGTCCGGCGACACCATGGGGATCTTCGCGTGGGTCTTCTCGTCGGTGACCACAGCGTAGGACGTCACCTCGGAGCCGGAGCCGCTCGTCGTCGGGATGACGACGAGGCCCCGGGACGCGCCGTAGCCCGCCGCGAGGGCCGCCTTGTGCATGGCCTTCGCCGCGTCGATGACCGACCCGCCCCCGAGCGCCACGACGACGTCGGGATCCGCCGAGAGGTAGCAGGCCACTCCCTTGCCGATCATGGCGACGGTGGGGTTGGGCTCGACGTCGCGGAAGACGGTGACGCGCGGCATCAGCAGCGTGTGTACGACGTCGAAGAGGTCTGTCGTCGCGAGGAACGCGTCGGTCACGAGGAGGACCTTCGAGCCGGCGAACTCGGCGAGCTCGTTCAGTGCGGTCGGGCCGAAGCGGATCTCGGTGCCGAGGAGGAAGGTCGTCATGCGGGACTCGCGGCTCTCTGCTGCCGGTACTCGCTGGGCGTGAGCCCGGTGTGCTTCTTGAAGGTGCGGGAGAAGTAGTTGACGGGCTGGAAATCCAGCTCCGTCGCGATGCGCAGCACCGGCTTGTCCGTGTGCGTCAGCATGAGCTTCGCCCGCTCCAGGCGCTTGCCCGTGACGTAGTGGATGTAGCTCTGCTGCGTGTGCTGCTTGAACTGGCGCGAGAAGTGCGACTCGGACAAGGCCATGTAGGACGCGGCCTTGCTGACCGTCAGGTAGGAGGTGGGGTCCTTCTCGATCTCGTTCAGCAGCGTCGTGATCGTCCGGTCCCTGGCCGCGAGCTTCGGCTCCAGGAGGTCGTGCAGGCGGATCAGGAGCCGCTCGCAGAGCACCTGGCACTCGTAGCGGTTCATGGCCGAGCGGCGGTGCCCGCGGTTTCCCATCACCTCGATGGTCATCTCGCGCCCGTACTGCACGCCCTCGCTCGTGGCGAGGCAGATCAGCACGTCCTCGAACTCGCGCAGGTCCTCGCGGGGGACCTTCTGGCTCCAGCGGGGGAGCAGGCGGTCGAGGTAGTCGCCCAGGAGGTCGAGGTTGCCCGCGACGTTGCGGGTCTGCAGGTTCTCGGAGAGCGCGGCGGCGTCGAGCCGGGGCGCGGAGGCGATCGGGATCAGCGGGAGCGGCTTCGAGCGGCCCTCCAGCAGCGGCGCCAGCACGTGGCGCTCGTTGCCGACGGCGGGGAGCCGCCCGAGGTAGGGGCCCGTCGAGGCGCGGGCCAGCATCATGGTCGAGGTCCGGCGGAGCGTGTCGTTGGCGAGCTGCACGATCGCGTCCGCGGCCGTCTGCAGCTTGTCGAGCGAGACGACCTTCAGGTTGCGCGTGAGCTCCTCGACCTCGGCGGACTGATGCCAGTCCTCGCGCGAGGAGAGCATGCGCTGCAGCTTGTCCTGGCCCTTGTCCAGGAGGACCTGGCCGGCGAGGACGGCGCCGAGGAAGCGGTTGCCCGCGGTGATCGACACCGAGAAGTCGACGAGCCCGGCGTGGCACTGGTACACCACGGGCTTGCCCTCGAGAGAGCTCTGGAAGCCGCCGTGGGCGTCGCAGCCGTGGCAGAGCTTCCGCACGGCCGGGTCGCGGCGCAGGAACTGGCAGAGCTGGCTGAACTGGGACGCCTCGGTGACGGGGGCGCCCGTCGAGTCCACGGTGATCATCGCGAGGCCGGTGTCGGCGGCGAACTCGTCCTGGATCCGCTGCAGCTTCTCCAGGTCGACGAGGTCGCGCAGGTCCGTGTTGTCGTGGAACTGCTGGTCGAGGCTGATCACCGACATAGTTCCACCGCCAGTTCCTCGATGCCGTCGCCCGTCACGGAGTCGACGCAGAACACCCTCGACGCGCCCGCGAGGCGCAGGTGCCCGATGGCGTCGTCCGTCCTGCTGTCCTCCAGGGCGCACTTGGTGACCACGCCGATCACCTCGCGGTTGAACGCCGTCGAGAACCCGGGCGGGAAGCGGGTGCCGCGGAGGTCGGCCGCCTGCACGAGGACGACGGTGTCGACGTCGTAGGAGGCGTTGATCAGGGAGTGCTTGTAGAACCGCGACTCGAGGAACTCCCCGGGCGTGTCGACGACGCCGTCGTGCACCTCCAGCGCCTGGGTCTTCGCGTAGGAGAGGTCCTCGCCGCGGAGCCGCTGCTTGAGCGTCGTCTTCCCGACGCCGACGCTGCCGACCAGGAGGATGGAACGCATCGGTCAGGTCCTCGTGATCGGCGCGGGGGTGAAGCCCAGCACGGTGGTGAGCGTGTCGACGACCGCCTTGACCGCCGCCTCGACGTCGGTGAGCTGGCCGGTGATCAGCAGCGAGCCGGAGAACCGGTCGACGTAGGCGAGTTCGATGTCGGCCGCCTTCGCGGCGATGTCGCCGCCGATGACCGCGGTCTCGCCGGGCGTCAGCGTCATCACCGCCACCGAGCCGCCCTTCTTGTCCATCAGCCCGATCTTCGGGAAGAGTTGAGGGTCGGCGTTGGCCATGATGTGGGCGAGCGTCACCTGCTTGCCCGGCACGAATTCCTGGATGATTCGCGCCTTGTCGCTCATTGGGTCCATCGGTGAGACACCTTCCGCAGCCTTGCGCCTCGAGGCCGCTGAACGACTCGTTCCTCGCCCTCCTGGCGTTCATCCTAAGTAACCGAAGGAAGCGACTCAATGGGGCCCCGGGCTTAGGTCGTTTTGTGTAACAAGGCGCTCGATCCGTGTACCAGGACCGTACTTAGACTCCCAGCCAGGTGGGCCAGGCAGGCTCAGAAAAGAGACGAAGGAGTCCGAAAATGCAGGAAGCATTGGGATTGGTCGAGACCAAGGGATTCGTGGGCGCCGTCGAGGCCGCTGACGCCATGGTCAAGTCGGCGAACGTGCAGCTCATCGGCAGCGAGAAGATCGGCGCAGGCTTCGTGACCGTCATGGTCCGCGGCGACGTCGGCGCGGTCAAGGCCGCCACCGATGCCGGTGCCGCGGCGGCGGCGAAGGTGGGCGAGGTCGTCTCGGTCCACGTCATCCCGCGCCCGCACACCGATGTCGAGAAGCTGCTCCCCGCGGCGAAGTGAGTTGAGTCATGTCTGAAGATCTGATCAACAAGGTCATGGCCGAGGTCATGAAGAAGATGTCGTCCCCCGACGACGCCGCCGCGGCCGCGGGCGCCCGGCCCAGCGCGACCGAGTTCGTCGGCACCTGCGCCCTCGGCGACACCATCGGGCTCGTCATCGCCAACGTCGACCCGCAGCTGCACGACATGATGAAGCTGGACAAGAAGTACAAGTCGATCGGCATCGTGGGCGCGCGCACCGGCGCCGGCCCGCAGATCTTCGCCGCCGACGAGGCCGTCAAGGCGACCAACACCGAGGTGCTGACCATCGAGCTGCCGCGCGACACCAAGGGCGGCGCCGGCCACGGCTCCCTCATCGTGTTCGGCGCGGAGGACGTCTCCGACGCGCGCCGCGCCGTCGAGGTCACCCTCGGCGAGCTCCAGCGCACCTTCGGCGACGTGTACGGCAACGAGGCGGGGCACCTGGAGTTCCAGTACACCGCGCGCGCCAGCCACGCCCTCGCCAAGGCGTTCAACGCCCCCGTCGGCAAGTCGTTCGGCATCACCGTCGGCGCCCCCGCCGCGATCGGCGTCGTGCTCGCCGACACCGCCGTCAAGGCGTCGACCATCGACGTCATCGGGTACTCCAGCCCCGCCGCGGGCACCAGCTTCTCCAACGAGGTCATCTCGACGTTCTCCGGAGACTCCGGCGCGGTGCGCCAGGCCATCATCGCCGCGCGCGAGGTCGGCCGTCAGCTGCTCGGCGCGCTGGGTGACTACCCCGAGTCGACCACCACCCCCTACATCTGAGGACTGAGCCGTGAGGTCCAAGAGATTTGAAGTGCTGGACGCCCGTCCGGTCAACCAGGACGGGTTCGTGGCCGAATGGCCCGAGGTCGGCCTCATCGCGATGGACGGCCCCAACGATCCCAAGCCGTCGATCACCATCGAGAACGGCGTCGTGGTCGAGCTCGACGGCAAGCGTCGCGCCGACTTCGACATGCTCGACACGTTCATCGCCACCTACGGCATGAACCTCGAGCGCGCCGTCGAGGTCAACGCCATGGACTCGGTGCGGCTCGCCCACATGCTGTGCGACATCAACGTGCCGCGCCACGAGCTCATCCCGCTGACCACCGCCATGACGCCCGCGAAGGCGGCCGAGGTGGTCTCCAAGATGAGCGTGCTCGAGATGATGTCGGCGGTGACGAAGTTCCGCGCCCGCAAGACGCCGGCCAACCAGTGCCACGTCACCAATGTCGCCGACAACCCGGTGCAGATCGCGGCGGACGCCGCCGAGGCGGGCCTGCGCGGCTTCGCCGAGGAGGAGACCACCGTCGGCATCGTGCGCTACGCGCCCTTCAACGCGCTCGCCGTGCTGGTCGGGTCGCAGACGGGCCGTCCCGGCATCCTGACCCAGTGCGCGGTCGAGGAGGCCACCGAGCTGCAGCTCGGCATGCGCGGGCTCACCTCCTACGCCGAGACCGTCTCGGTGTACGGCACCGAGGCCGTGTTCATGGACGGCGACGACACCCCGTGGTCGAAGGCGTTCCTCGCCTCCAGCTACGCGTCGCGCGGCCTGAAGATGCGCTTCACGTCGGGCACCGGCTCCGAGGTGCAGATGGGCTTCGCGGAGGGCATGAGCATGCTCTACCTCGAGTCCCGCTGCCAGTTCATCACCAAGGCCGCGGGCTCGCAGGGCACCCAGAACGGGTCCGTCAGCTGCGTCGGCGTCCCCGCGGCCGTGCCGCAGGGCATCCGCGCCATCCTGGCGGAGAACCTGATCGGCATGATGCTCGACCTGGAGTGCGCGTCGTCGAACGACCAGTCGTTCACGCACTCGGACCTTCGCCGCGTCGCCCGCTCGCTGATGCAGTTCGTGCCCGGCACGGACTTCATCTGCTCCGGCTACTCGTCGGTGCCGAACTACGACAACATGTTCGCCGGCGGCAACTGGGACGCCGACGACTTCGACGACTGGCTCATCCTGCAGCGCGACCTCCGGGTCGACGGCGGCCTGGTGCCGGTGGTCGAGGAGGACGTCGTGGCCATCCGCCGCAAGGCGGCCCGGGCCATCCAGGCGACGTTCAGGGAGCTCGGCCTCCCCGAGATCACCGACGCAGAGGTCGAGGCGGCCACCTACGCCCACGGCTCGAAGGACATGCCCGCGCGCAACGTCGTCGAGGACCTGAAGGCGGCAGACGAGCTGATGAACCGCGAGGTCACCGGCCTGGACGTCGTCCAGGCGCTGATCAAGGGCGGCTTCGAGGACGTGGCCGAGGCCGTGTTCAACCTGGTCAAGCACCGCATGGCGGGCGACTACCTGCACACGGCGGCGATCTTCGACGCGCAGTTCCGCGTCGACTCGGCCGTCAACAACCCGAACGACTACGCCGGTCCGATGACGGGTTACCAGATCTCTGACGAGAAGTGGGAACGCATCAAGACGATCCGCCAGGCCGTGCGCCCGGAAAGCATCTGAGGTGACTGTCATGGACCAAGCAACCTTGAAGGAACTGATCGCACAGGTGATCCGCGACGTCGTCGCCGAGTCCGTCGCGCCCGCGGCGGCACCGGCCGCGGCGACGCCCGTGGGCGGCGGGGTGGCGACGATGTCGCCGGCCGCCGTCGGCGAGCTGCGGATCGCGGAGGCCGGCGACGCCCAGCGCGGCACCGACCCCAAGGAGGTCGTCGTCGCGCTGTCGCCCGCGTTCAGCACCACGCTGCACGAGACGATCATCGGCATCCCGCACGCGGTCGTGCTGAAGGAGATCTGCGCCGGCATCGAGGAGGAGGGCATGAAGTACCGCTTCGTCCGCCTCTACCGGACCGCCGACGTCGGCTTCCTCGCGCACGAGGCGGCCAAGCTGTCGGGGTCGGGCATCGGCATCGGCATCCAGTCCCGCGGCACGACGGTCATCCACCAGAAGGACCTGCCGCCGCTGTCGAACATCGAGCTGTTCAGCCAGTCGCCGCTGATCGACGCGGCCACGTTCCGCGCCATCGGCAAGAACGCGGCCAAGTACGCCAAGGGCGAGACCCCTCAGCCCGTCCCGGTCCGCAACGACCAGATGGCCCGGCCGAAGTACCAGGCCATCGCGGCGCTGCTGCACAACAAGGAAACCACCCTGTGCGACCTGTCGAAGAAGACGCAGGCGCTTCAGGTGAGCATCGGCTAGGAGACGAATCATGAACCAAGACGACCTGATTCGCCAGATCATGGCCGAGGTCATGAAGAACCTCGGCGGCAACGACCAGGTGACCTTCGACAAGGTCGCGGCCCCGTCCTCGGGCGCGGCGCGCATCGGCGCGGCGCACTACCCGCTGGCGGAG
>DAONOU010000136.1:0-7135 GCA_035409265.1 Arachnia sp.
CTCGCCCACGCCCAGCCCGTGGTCGGGAACGGGGACCTCCACGAGGATCTCGTCGGCCAGCGCCGCCAGCAGCGACTGCTTGTTGGGCACGTGGTAGTACAGCGCCCCCGCCTGCACGCCGAGCGCGTCGGCGACGCGCCGCATACTGAGGTCGCCGAGACCGTAGGCATCGAGGATGCCGAGCCCCGCGTCGACGATCGCCGCCCTGCTCAGCGCCATCCGTGATCCCTGCGTGCCATGGGGGCGAGCCTATCGCCATGCATAGGATGGCCCGATGACCGGTTTCCACAAGCCCGTGCACCGCCCAGGCGACGTCCTGGAGCTCCTCCGCGGGAGCGGCGACCCCGCCGAGGTCGGCGGGTTGGCCCACGACACGGCCGCCGCGCTGCTCCACCGCGTGCGCTCCGCACCCGACGCGTCGGTGGTCGACCGGGTGATCGCGTTCGCCGACGCCGACGGCATCGACGACCTTGCCGAGCTGTGGGCTGCCGCGAGCCCCGACTCCCTGCCCGGCGCGCTCTGGCGCCTCTACCTCCTCCGCCACACCGTGCGGGAGGCGCCGTCGGCCGCCGCGTACCGGTTCCGGCGCGGGGTCGAGGTCGACGCCGTCGGCCAGGCGATCGCGGGGGCGAGCGCCGCACCCACCCCCGACGAGGTGGTCTCGCTCGCGACGCAGATCCTGCGCGGGGCGTTCGTGGGCGACTTCGCCGTCGCCCTGGAACGCGCCGCCGCCTTCTCCCGCGTGATGGGCGCCGGGTGCCGCGAGCTGGCCGCCCCCGATGGCGACAACGACCGCGCCGCGGACGAGCGCCGTCGCGCCGACAGCTACGACGCGATCGCCGGCGAACTCACCCGCGCCGCGTCGGCCTGGCGCGCCGGCTTGCTGCATTGACGCTAAGCTAAACGGGCCGGGCCGCGGTAACCCCGGGCTCCACTTTTCGCCGCTGTGAGCGGCCCCGCGCCGAGAGGCGTTCCGCGGTCCGGCACCTATACGACGGTCACCTGCGGCGGGTACAGGCCCATGACGGCCAGCGCGGCGGCGTGGTTCTCCTCGCTCGAGCCGGCGCATCCCGCCGCGACGACGGTGATGGTGGCGCCCGCGTCGGCCGCGGGGAGCACCGTCGAGATCACGCAGCAGTCCGTGGAGACACCGGCGATGACGAGGCTCGGGGCCTCGCCGACGACCTCGCGGATCGCGTCCCACTTGCCGAAGGTCGGCGCGTCGACGACGACGGCGTCGACGCCCGTCAGCTCGGGAACCAGATCGAAGTACGGGTCGTCGGCGGGACGGTCGGCGAACGGCCACGCCGTCATGTACGCGTCCCACGAGCCCACCCGCTCGCCCGGCGCGGGAGGCACCCAGCGCGTCAGGATCGTGCGCCCGGCGTACTCCGGCAAGAGCCGCGCGATGGCCGACATCGCGTCGGGCCACATGGCCGAGCCCCAGTCGCTGCCCGGATCCGCGAAGATCCGCTGCCCGTCGATCACCACGAGCCAAGATTGTCCACTCATGCCCTGCCCTTTCCGATGCACCGGGTCCGACACGACGACGGAAGCGTCGACGAGCGCCTCTCCGGCGTGGGATCACGCGTGGCATCAGGTTGAGCGTATCTGGCAATCTTGGCTCCGTGAGCTACATGCAAGATGAGGGCTGGTTCAAGATCGGTCGCCTGCACGTCACGACGACCGTCGGGGTGGTGCTCCTCGGCGCGCTGGGGATGCTGGCCGCCGTCATCGTCAGCGGGCTGCCGTCGGCGCTGTGGTACGCGCCCGACTTCCTGCTGATGGCGCAGGTCTGGCGGGTGTTCACCTGGCCCCTCGCCGACACCGTCAGCTTCTGGAGCGTCCTGAACCTCGTCTTCCTCTGGCTCTTCGGCCGCGACCTCGAGGCGGGCATCGGCCGTTCCCGCATGGCGTGGCTGTTCGTCGGCATCTGGCTGTCGATCACCGTATCGACGAGCGTTGTCGGCACGCTGCTTCCCGGAGTCGGCGCGGCGGGCCTCCAGCTCGTGGAGTTCGCGGTCCTGCTCATCTGGATCGCCGAGTCGCCCCGTCGCCAGTTCATGTTCGGCATCCCCGCCTGGGTGTTCGGGAGCGTGCTGCTGGGCCTTCAGGTGCTGCAGCTGATCGGCTTCCGCGCCTGGCCGACCCTCATCAGCCTGCTGCTGTCGCTCGCGCTCGCCGCCGTCGCCGCCCGCGCCGTCGGGCTGCTCAGCGCCTATCCGTGGATCCCGGGCGGCCGCGACGCGAAGGCGCCGCGGGCTCCCCGTCCGGCCAAGGCAGCGAAGCCGGCGAAGGCCCATGCCCACGCTCCGCGCGCCGAAAGGCGGCACGTCAGCGACGAGGACCGCATCGACCAGCTGCTCGACAAGATCAACGCCGAGGGCATCCACTCGCTCACGAAGAGCGAACGCGCCGAACTGGAGAAGCTCCGCCAGCGTCGTAGGTGATCACCCGGAGTTCTTACGCACACGTCCCCTTTTCTGCCTGATCGGGCAGAAAAAGGGGACGTGTGCGTCATTAGTCCGGACGACCCGAGCAGTCAGGCCCTTTGCACCGCGCCGAAACGCTCGACCGCGACGGCGACCGCGCGCTGCCGGGCCTCGGCGGCCTCGGCGTCGGTGAGCGTCCGGTCGGCGCGGAAGCGCAGCGCGAACGCCAGCGACTTCTTGCCCTCGCCCACCTGGTCGCCCGTGTAGACGTCGAACAGCGAGACCGACTCCAGCAGCTCGCCCGCACCCTCGATCAGGGCGGCGCGCACGTCCGCCGACGACACCTCGTCGTCGACGATCAGCGCCACGTCCTCCTTGGCCAGCGGGAAGCTCGCGAGCGCGCCGATCCTGCCCCCGTCGACGGCGTGCGCCAGCAGCGCGTCGAGGTCCAGCTCGACGGCGGCCGCGCGGGCCGGGAGGCGGGAGGCGGCGACGACCTCGGGGTGCAACTCGCCCGCGTGGCCGACGACCACGCCGTCGACGCTGAGCTCGGCGCACCGGCCGGGGTGCCACGGCGCCTGCTCGACGTTGCGCCTGGTCAGCCGCACGCCGACGGCCGCGGCCGCCTGCTCGGCGAACGCAACGACGTGCGTCCAGTCGGCGGCGACGGCGGGGCCCTGCCAGCCGGCGGCGCGCCAGTTGCCGGTCACGACCGCGGCGAGATGCTGCGGCTGCGCGGGCAGCGCCGCGTCGATGGCGGCCAGCTCGTCGTCGGACGGGCGGTGCGCGACGCTCGGGCGCGGCGCGCCGGGCTCGCCCCCGTCGAGGAACACGCGGCCCTGCTCGAAGAGCGCGAGGTCGGTGAGGCTGCGCGAGGTATTGCGCGCCACGGCCGAGAACAGCCCGGGCAGCAGCGTGGTGCGCAGGTAGCCGTGGGTCTCCGACAGGGGATTCGCGAGGCGCACGAGGGCGCGGCGCGGATCGTCGGCGGCCACGCCCAGCTGGTCCAGCTCCTCGGCGGAGGCGAACGGCAGCGTCAGCACCTCGGTGAACCCGAGCTGGGCGACGGCACGGAGCACGGCGCGGCGGTCGCGGATGGCCGGGTCGAGGCCGCGGGTCTCCTTCGGCACGGGCAGGCTGAGACCGATGGCGTCGTAGCCGACGTGCCGGCCCACCTCCTCGACGACGTCGTAGGGGTCGACCAGGTCGCCGCGCCAGCTGGGCGCGGTCACGGTCAGCGAGTCGCCGAGCGCCGTGACCTCGATGCCCGCGGCGGCCAGCAGGCGCATGGTGCGCTCCTGCTCGACCTTGGTGCCCAGCACCGCCGAGATCAGGCCGGAGCGCAGCGAGACGCGGTGCGGCGCCGGCGCGGAGCCGACGACGGTCTCGGCCGTCACCTGGCCGCCGCCGTGAGCGACGAGCAGCTTCGCCGCCCGCTTGGCCGCCGCGTAGGGCAGCTGCGGGTCGACGCCGCGCTCGAAGCGCTTGGACGCCTCCGAGGGCAGGCCGTGGCGGCGGAAGGTGCGCGACACCGTCGCGCCGTCGAAGTGCGCGGCCTCCAGCACGATGGTCGTCGTGGTCTCGGAGACCTCGGTGTTCTCGCCGCCCATGACGCCCGCGAGCCCGATGGGGCCGGAGTCGTCGGTGATGAGCAGATCGTCGGCGTCGAGAACCCGGTCCTGGCCGTCGAGCGTCGTCAGCCGCTCCCCCGCCTCGGCGAGGCGGACCCGGATCGGCCCGGCGAGCGTGGCGCCGTCGTAGGCGTGCAGCGGCTGGCCGGACTCAAGCATGACGTAGTTGGTGACGTCGACCGCGAGCGAGATGGAGCGCACGCCAGAGGCGCGAAGGCGCTGGGCCATCCAGTCCGGGGTGGGCGCGGCCGGGTCGATGCCGTCGATGGTCAGGGCGACGAATGCCGAGCAGCGCTCGGAGTCGAGGACGATCGGGTACCCGCCGTCGGCCGGCTCCGGGAGCTTGGCGCGGTAGCGGTCCTCGTAGCTGACGCCGTTCGCGATGGCCGCCTCGCGGGCGAGGCCGCGCAGCGACAGGCAGTAGCTGAGGTCCGGCGTCACGTCGATGTCGAGCACCTCGTCGGCTGTCCACAGCAGCTCGACGGCGTCGGAGCCCGGCTCCGCGAAGCCCTGCGGCAGCACGATGATGCCGTTGTGGTCGTCGCCCAGGCCGAGCTCGTCCTCCGCGCAGATCATGCCGTCGGAGATGTGGCCGTAGGTCTTGCGGGCGGCGATGGCGAAGTCGCCGGGCAGCACTGTGCCGGGCAGCGCGACGACCACGAGGTCGCCCTCGGCGAAGTTGTGCGCGCCGCAGACGATGCCGCGGCTGGCGGGGAACTCGTCGGTGGCGGGGTCGTTCTGCGCGCCGACGTCGACGCGGCAGTAGCGGATGACCTTTCCGTTCTTCTGCGGCTCGTCGACGATGCTGAGCACGCGGCCGATGGTCAGGTTGCCGGAGACGGGCGCGGCGACGGCGTCGACGTGCTCGACGGTGAGGCCGACGGCGGTGAACTGGTCGGCCAGCTGCGCCGTCGTGACGTCGGCGGGCAGCGTGACCAGGTCACGCAGCCAGGAGATCGGGGCCTTCATCGGGCACCTCCCAGGATGGAGCGGCTGAAGCGGATGTCGCCCTCGACGAAGTCGCGGAGGTCGGGGGCGCCGGTGCGGAACATGACGGTGCGGTCGACGCCCATGCCGAACGCGAAGCCGGAGTAGACGTCCGGGTCGACGCCGCAGGCGGCGAGCACGCGGGGGTTGACGACGCCGCAGCCGCCCCACTCGATCCAGCCCTCGGACTTGCAGGTGCGGCACGGCGCGTCGGGGTTGCCGACGGAGGCGCCGTGGCAGACGAAGCACTCGAGGTCGACCTCGCCGGAGGGCTCGGTGAACGGGAAGTAGTGCGGGCGCATGCGCGTCTTGACGTCGCCGAACATGGCCTTCGCCAGGTGGTCGAGCGTGCCGCGGAGGTCGGCCATGGAGATGCCCTTGTCGACGACGAGGCCCTCCAGTTGGTGGAAGACGGGCAGGTGGGTGGCGTCGTACTCGTCGGCGCGGAACACCTTGCCGGGGCTGATCACGTACAGCGGGACGCCGCGGGTGAGCATGGCGCGCACCTGCACCGGGGAGGTCTGGGTGCGCAGCAGCTTCCCGGCCGACGGCGGATCCACCCACAGCGTGTCCTGCAGCGCGCGCGCCGGGTGGTCCGGGGCGAGGTTGAGGGCGTCGAAGTTGTACCACTCGGCCTCGAGCTGAGGGCCGTCGGCGACCTCCCAGCCCATGGCGACGAACACGTCGATCATCTCGTCGATGAGCGTGGTCACCGGGTGCAGCGCGCCCTGCGGCGCGACGTCGACGGGGAGGGTCATGTCCACGCGCTCGGCGCGGAGGGCGGCGGCGAGCTCGAGCTCTGCCAGCTCGTCCTGGCGGGCGGCGACGGCCTTGTTCACGGCGCCGCGCGCCTGGCCGACGCGCTGGCCGGCCTCCTTGCGCGCCTGCGGCGGGAGGGCGCCGATCTCGCGGTTGGCGAGCGCGAGCGGCGACGTGTCCCCGGCGTGGGCGAGGCGCGCCTGCTTCAGCTCGGCCGTCGTCGCCGCGTCGGAGATGGCGGCGAGCGCGTCGGCGACGAACCCGTCGACGGCCGCCGGGTCGAGCGCGGCGACCCGCTTGGGGTCGAAGTTGTCGTTAGGCCCTGACATGGGACCCTCCTTATCGTCTCTGCGCGGAGGCGGTGGCGTACAGGCACACCGCCGCGGCGCTGGAAAGGTTGAGGCTCTCGGCCTGCCCCCACATGGGGACGGCCACCACCTCGTCGGCGAGCTGCGCGTCCTCGGCGGGGAGCCCCCACGCCTCGTTGCCCATGATCCAGGCGATGGGGCCGCTGAGCTCGCCGGCTGCGGCCTTGAGGTCGAGGGCCTCGCCGTCGCCGTCGGCCGCGAGCACCGTCATGCCCATGGCCTTGACCTTGGCGACGGCGTCCGCGAGCGGGATCCCGGTGAGGATCGGCATGTGGAACAGGCTGCCGACGGTGGAACGCACCGTCTTCGGGTTGTAGATCTCGACGCTGCCGCTGGTGAGGATGACGCCGTCGGCGCCGAACGCGTCGGCGCAGCGGATCACGGTGCCGGCGTTGCCCGGGTCGCGGACCTGCGCGCAGATCACGACCAGCTTGGCGCCGTCGAGGGCGTCCCAGCCGAAGTCGAGCTGGCGGACGACCGCGATGATGCCCTGCGGCGTGACCGTGTCGCTGAGGTGGCGCATCTGCTGCTGCGTGGCGACCCAGACCGGGACGTCGAGGCCCTCGATGAGGTCGGCGTGCTTGGCGGGATCCTCGACGATCAGCTCCTGGACGAGGCCGTCGGCGGCGAGCGCCTCCCGGACGGCCTGCCGGCCCTCGGCGAGGAATGCGCGCGCAACGTCGCGGCCCCGGCGCTGCGTCAAACGACGAACCGAACGCAGCACCGAGGCCGGGAGGCCAAGGGCGGCGTTCGGTTCGTTGCTCACGAGGCAGCCTTTCAGGCGGCCGCGGGCTGGTTGTCCTTGGCGATGGCGACCAGGGCGTTAAACGCGGCGACGTCGGTGACGGCCAGGTCGGCCAGGATCTTGCGATCCACCTCGACGCCCGCGTTCTTCAGACCGCTGATGAAGCGGTTGTAGGTCATGCCCTCGGCGCGGGCAGCGGCGTTGATCCGCTGG
>DAONOU010000137.1:0-7099 GCA_035409265.1 Arachnia sp.
CAGTTCCTGGACCTGAAGCAGAACTCCGGCGACCCCTACCGCCGCGTCCGCACCGCCAACACCGCGGTGTGGATCAGCGACGAGTTCATGAAGCGCGTAGCCGGCGACGACGACTGGTACCTGTTCGACCCCCTCGACACGGCCGACCTCGTCGAGTTGTACGGCGCGGCCTTCTCGCGCCGCTACGCCGAGTACGCCGCCATGGCCGAGTCCGGCGAGCTGCGGCGGTTCAAGAAGGTGCGCGCCCGCGAGCAGTGGAAGGCCATCCTCGTCACGCTCCAGACCACCTCGCACCCGTGGCTGACGTGGAAGGACACCATCAACACGCGCGCCCTGAACAACAACACGGGCACCATCCACCTGTCCAACCTCTGCACCGAGGTCTGCCTCCCGCAGGACGCCGACAACGTCGCCGTCTGCAACCTCGCCTCGATCAACCTGGCGCGGCACCTCGTCGGGGCCGGACGCGGCGCGCGGTTCGACTGGGACCTCATGGCCCGCTCGGTCCGCACCGCCGTGCGCCAGCTGGACAACCTCGTCGACATCACCGCGTCGTCGGTGCCCGAGGCCGAGCACGCCAACCGCGAGAACCGCGCCGTCGGCCTGGGCGTGATGGGCTTCTCCGACGTCATCGAGCGCCTCGGCCTGGCCTACGACTCGCCCGAGGCGTGGGACGTGATCGACGAGGTGGTCGAGTTCATCAGCTGGCACGCCATCGACGCGTCCTGTGACCTGTCCCGCGAGCGCGGCCCCTACGCCAACTTCGTCGGCTCGCGCTGGTCGAGGGGCCTCGTGCCGATCGACACCCTCGACGAGCTGGAGCGCGACCGCGGCGTGCCCGTCGACGTGGACCGCACGGCCCGGCTCGACTGGGACCGCCTGCGCGCCCGCGTCCGCGGCGGCGTCCGCAACGCGACGCTCATGGCCATCGCGCCGACGGCGTCGATCGGGCTGGTCGCCGGCACCACGCCCGGCCTCGACCCGCAGTTCAGCCAGATCTTCAGCCGCACGACGTCGTCGGGCAAGTTCCTGGAGATCAACCGCAACCTGGTCGCCGACCTGAAGGGGCTCGGCCTCTGGGAGCGGGTGCGCGACGACCTGCTGCGCTTCCAGGGCGACCTGAGCAAGGTCGACGGCGTGCCGCAGTGGCTGAAGGACACCTACCGCACCAGCTTCCAGGTGGACCCGACGGCGTACCTGCACGTGGCCGCGCGGGCGCAGAAGTGGATCGACCAGGCGATCAGCCGCAACATCTACCTCGCGGACCGCTCCGTCGGGGCGATGGTCGACCTGTACCAGCTCGCCTGGCGGATGGGCGTCAAGACCACCTACTACCTGCACATGATGCCGCGCCACCAGGCCGAGCAGAGCACGGTGAAGGTCAACAAGGCCGCCGAGATCGCCGGCGCGGGCGGCGGCCCCCGCCGCGGCTTCGGGGCTCGCCCCGCGGCGACCGCCGTCGCGCCGGCGCCCACGCCGTCGGTCTCGATCGAGCTGGAGGTCGACGTCGTGGACGGCGCCGCCTGCCCGGTCGACCCGCAGGAGCGGCTCCAGTGCGAGTCCTGCCAGTAAGGAGGTGGAGAAGATGACATCGATCCTCGGCACCGGCATCCAAGAGGGACTGCTGCTCAAACCCGTCACGTACCGATGGGCGATGGACCTGTACGACCAGGCCGTCGCGAACACGTGGTTCCCGAACGAGATCCAGCTCGGCGAGGACCTCGCCGACTTCGCCCGCATGACCGACGACGAGCGCCACGCGCTCACGTACCTGATGAGCTACTTCAACCCGAACGAGCTGCTGGTCAACAAGGCGCTCGCGTTCGGCGTCTACCCCTACGTCAACGCCGCCGAGTGCCACCTGTACCTGGCCAAGCAGATGTGGGAGGAGGCCAACCACTGCATGGCGTTCGAGTACGTGCTGGAGACGTTCCCGATCGACCGGGAGCAGGCCTACGAGTCGCACGTGAGCGTGCCGTCGATGGCGGCCAAGGAGGAGTTCGAGGTCCGCTACATCCGGCGGATGACCGAGGACACGCTGGACATCGCGACGGTGGAGGGCAAGCAGGACTTCGTCCGCAACCTGGTGGCCTACAACGTGATCCTCGAGGGCATCTGGTTCTACTCGGGCTTCATGGTGGCGCTGTCGTTCCGGCAGCGGAACCTGCTGCGCAACTTTGGCTCGCTGATCGACTGGATCGTCCGCGACGAGTCGCTGCACCTGAAGTTCGGCATCAACCTGATCCTCACGGTGCTGGAGGAGAACCCGGAGGTCGCCACCGAGCAGTTCGCGGCGGAGATCCGCCAGATGATCCTCGACGGCGTGACGATGGAGGAGGCGTACAACCGCGACCTGCTGCCCACCGGCATCCTCGGCCTGAACGCGCAGGTGGTCAACGACTACGTGCGCTACCTGACCGACCGCCGCCTGGAGGAGCTGGGCTTCGAGCCCGAGTTCAACGTCGCGAACCCCGCCAAGTGGATGGCCGCGGCCAACGACACGTTCGAGCTGGTCAACTTCTTCGAGGCGACGAACACCTCCTACGAGGTCAACGCCCAAGCCTGAGTGCGCGACCCCACCCACCGACTCCGATTCTTCGGGCGTACAATCACCAATGTTCGGTAAGACGAACTTGCCGGATCACGGGTGAGAGGCGGCGCGATGATCGCGGGTGCGCGCTGGGGGTTGACGACGATGGCGGTCGTGGCGCTGGCGCTCGCCGGGTGCTCGCAGCCCGGCGCGGCCGCGCCGTCGGACGGGAGGCCGGTGGTGCTGACCACGTTCACGGTGCTGGCCGACATCGCCGAGAACGTCGCGGGGGAGCACCTCCAGGTCGCCTCGATCACGAAGGCGGGCGCGGAGATCCACGGCTACGAGCCGACCCCGGGGGACGTCGCGAGGGCGGCCGACGCCGACCTCATCCTGGACAACGGGCTGAACCTCGAGGCGTGGTTCGCGCAGTTCGTCGGGTCCGCGGACGTGCCGCACGTCGTCGTCTCCGACGGCGTCGCCCCCATCGACATCGCCGAGGACGCCTACGCCGGGAAGCCGAACCCGCACGCGTGGATGAGCCCGGCCAACGTGCAGACCTATGTCGACAACATGGTGACCGCGTTCGGCGACCTCGACCCCGCCCACGCCGACGACTTCGCGGCCAACGGCGCGGCGTACAAGGCCCAGCTGCAGGGGATCCAGGACGAGCTGGTCGCCGAGCTGTCCACGCTGCCGGAGGGCCAGCGCGCGCTGGTGACCTGCGAGGGCGCGTTCTCCTATCTCGCGCGCGACGCGGGCCTGGCCGAGCGCTACATCTGGCCCGTCAACGCCGAGCAGCAGGCGACGCCGCAGCAGATCGCCGCGACGATCGACTTCGTCAAGGCCAACGACGTGCCCGCGGTGTTCTGCGAGTCGACCGTCTCCGACAAGCCGATGCGGCGGGTGGTCGACGCCACCGGCGCGGTCTTCGGCGGCACGCTCTACGTCGACTCGCTGTCCGAGGCCGACGGCCCCGTCCCGACCTACCTCGACCTGATCCGCCACGACGCCGACACCATCGTCGCCGCGCTGACCGGACGCCCCTCGTGACCGCGCCGATCCGCGTGAGCGACGTCGTCGTCAGCTACGGCGAGATCGTCGCGCTCGACGGCGTGAGCCTCGACGTGGCCGCGGGCAGGGTGACGGGCCTGATCGGCATGAACGGCTCGGGCAAGTCCACGCTGTTCAAGGCCATCATGGGCATGATCCGGCCCGACCGCGGGGCCGTCCTGATCGACGGCGCCGACCCCGCCGTCGCTCGCAGGCGGGGCGCGATCGGCTACGTGCCGCAGAGCGGCGACGTCGACTGGTCCTTCCCCGTCTCGGTGCGCGACGTCGTCATGATGGGCCGCTACGGGCACCTCGGGCCCACCCGGCGCCCGCGTCCCGCGGACCGGGCGGCCGTCGCCGAGGCGCTCGACCGCGTCGAGCTGGCCGACCTCGCCGACCGGCAGATCGGGCAGCTCTCCGGCGGCCAGCGCAAGCGCGCGTTCGTGGCGCGCGGCATCGCCCAGGGGGCGCGGACGCTGCTCCTCGACGAGCCCTTCGCCGGCGTCGACAAGCGGAGCGAGGCCACCATCGTCCGGCTGCTGCGCGAGCTGGCCGACGACGGCGCGACCGTGCTGGTCTCCACCCATGACCTGCACGCGCTTCCTCGGCTGGCCGACGAGGCCGTCCTGCTGCTGCGCCGCGTGCTCTTCCAGGGCTCGGTCGCCGACGCGCTTCGGCCGGAGCACCTCGCCCGCGCCTTCGGCCTCGACGTCCTCGACCAGGACGGCGCGGCATGAGCTTCCTCGACCCGCTCCTCGCCCCGCTCCAGTACGAGTTCATGGTCCGAGCGCTCGCGACGACGGTGGTCGCCGCCGTCGTCTGCGCGCTCCTGTCCTGCTGGCTGGTGCTCGTCGGCTGGTCGCTCATGGGCGACGCCGTCTCGCACGCGGTGCTCCCGGGCGTGGTGATCGCCTACGTCCTCGGCGCCCCGTTCGCGCTCGGCGCGCTCGTGTTCGGGCTCCTCGCCGTCGCCCTCATCGGCGCGATCCGGGACACCAGCAGGGTGAAGGAGGACGCCGCCATCGGCATCGTGTTCACCACCCTCTTCGCGCTGGGCCTGGTGCTCATCTCGGTCACGCCGAGCCAGACCGACCTGAACCACATCGTCTTCGGCAACATCCTCGGCGTCTCCGACGCGGACCTGGTCCAGATCGGCGTCCTCGCGGCCGTCGCCCTCGTGGTCCTGATCGTCAAGCGCCGCGACCTCACGCTCTACGCCTTCGACCCGACCCACGCCCACGCGATCGGGCTGTCCCCGAGGCTCCTCGGCGCGCTGCTGCTCGGCCTGCTCGCGCTGACCGCGGTGGTCGCGCTGCAGGTCGTCGGCGTCATCCTCGTCGTCGCGATGCTGATCATCCCGGGCGCGACCGCCTACCTGCTCACCGACCGGTTCGGCCGGATGCTCGTGATCGCTCCGGTCATGTCGGCGCTCTCCTCGGTGCTCGGCATCTACCTGAGCTACTGGATGGACGCGTCACCGGGCGGGCTGGTCGTCGTCGTCCAGGGCGCCGCCTTCGCGCTGGTGTACCTGTTCGGCCCGCGTCACGGGCTGATCGGGAGGCGCCTACACGCTGGTTGAGCGGGGCCGCGACACCCACACCGACGCCGCGGCGGTCCGCCCGAGGGCCAGGGCGTCGTCGCCGACGAGGACGCCGATCGAGTCGGAGTAGGGCGCTCCCGCCCGGGTCCGCAGCACGGTGCCGACGCCGATCCCGCGGTCGGCGAAGAACTGCAGCAGGTCCGGGTCGGAGTCCGAGATCCGCTCGACCCGCACCCGCGACTCCGGCGGCACCTCAGCCAGCGGGACGGCGTCCGGCCGGGCGACCTGTCCGTCCCGGGCGGGGATCGGGTCCCCGTGGGGATCGCGGACGGGGTGTCCGAGGTGCTCGTCGATCCGGTCGACCATGAAGTCTGACACCGCGTGCTCCAGGTGCTCGGCCTCGTCGTGCACCTGGTCCCAGCGGTAGCCGAGCACCTCGACGAGGAACGTCTCGATCAGCCGGTGCCTGCGCACCATCGCGACGGCGTGCGCGCGGCCGTCCGCCGTCAGCGCGACGGCGCCGTAGGGGGTGTGTTCGAGGAGCCCCTGGTCGGTGAGCTTGCGGATCGCGTCGGACGCCGTGGAGAGCCTGACGCCGACCCGAGCGGCCAGCGTCGAGGCGGTGACGGGCGCGTCCGACCACTCGCCGAGGCTCCAGACGGCCTTGAGGTAGTTCTGGCTGCTGGTCGACAGCTTCGACACGGACATGGCCGAAGTATGCCAAACCCCTCCGCGGAGTCCCCTACGACGAGGCGGCTGGCGGCTGCCAGATGCAGGTCGGGTCGCTGGCCAGCGGGTCGCCGAGCATGGCGTGGGCGCGGGCGCGGGAGCCCCCGCAGATCCAGTTGAACTCGCACACGCCGCACTTGCCCGAGTAGCTCGACGGGTCGCGAAGGGCCTTCATCATCGGCGCCTCGGCGTAGATCTCGGAGAAGGGCCGCTCCTTCACCGAGCCGCACTTGTACGGCAGGAAGCCCGAAGGGTAGACGTCGCCGATGTGGTCGACGAATGCGAACCCGCGCCCGGAGTTCACGCCGATCGGCGGGCGGGGAGGGCGGCGCTCCGTGACCTCGCCGAGCAGCCGGTCGGTCTCGGCCATCAGCCAGGCGTGCAGCTCGCCCGTCGCGGGCATGGGCCTGCCTGCGGCCCGGGCGTCGTCGCGCTGGATGGCGACGCGGCGGTAGTTCGGCGCCTCGGTCACCTTCACGGCGATCCGGTCCGAGACGTCGTGCAGCCAGTGCAGGACGTCCTCCATCTCGTCGGGTGTCAGCGGCTCCAGGTTTGAGCCGCGGCCCATCGGCACGAGGAAGAGGAGGTACCACATCCATGCCCCCATCGATTTCACGGTGGCCAGGATCTGGGGCAGCTCGCGCAGGTTGTTGCGGCAGATGGTGGTGTTCACCTGGAACCGGAAACCGTGCTTGACTACGAGCTTCGCCGCCTCCATGGAGTCGGCGAAGGTGCCGTCGATCCCGCGGAACGAGTCGTGCGTCTCGGCGGTGGCGCCGTCGAGCGAGATGGAGAACGCCTTCACGCCCGCCTCGCGGACGGACGCGAGCCGCTCGTCGGTCAGCAGCGGCGTCACCGACGGCGACAGCGCCATCGGCAGCCCGATCGAGGTGCCGTAGGCGATCAGCTCCTCCAGGTCGTCGCGCTCGAACGCGTCGCCGCCCGACAGGATGACGATGGGCCGCGGCGTGCCGTAGGAGGCGAAGTCGTCGAGCAGCGCCTTGCCCTGCTCCGTGGTGAGCTGGCGCGGGTCGGCCCTGGTGAACGCGTCCGCGCGGCAGTGCCGACACGCGAGCTGGCACGCCCGCGTGACCTCCCACACGAGCACGTGCGGGCGCTCGCCCGGGTCGTGGTGCAGCGTGCGCACCACGCCCTTGCGGGCCAGGTGCGGGTGGTCGGTCTCGCCGGGGTGCCCGCCCGGGTGGCCGGGGTGGACGCCAGGATGAAGGCTCATGGGTTGATACTAC
>DAONOU010000138.1:0-7028 GCA_035409265.1 Arachnia sp.
GCGTCGAAGCCGAGCGCGATCCCGCGGTCGAGCACGGCCGCGAACTTGATCCTCTCGTTGCACCGCAGGCAGGGATTCGGGGTCCGCCCCGCCCGGTACTCCGCGACGAAGTCCTCGACGACCGCCTCGTGGAACTCCCCGGCGAGGTCCCAGACGTAGAAGGGGATGTCGAGCTTGTCGGCGACGCGGCGGGCGTCGTGCGAGTCCTCCAGCGAGCAGCAGCCGCGCGCGCCCGACCGATAGGAGGCGGGGTTCCTCGACAGCGCGAGATGGACGCCCGTCACCTCGTGCCCGGCCGCGACGAGGCGCGCGGCGGCGACGGCGGAGTCGACGCCGCCCGACATTGCTACCAAGACCCGCATGGCCCTCCCTCGAACAGCCGCCAAGTCTACGACGACGCGGACGCCACCCTGGCCCGCGCGAGCGCCTCGGGCAGCGCCCTGGCGAGGAGGTCGACGTCGGCCTCCGTGCTCGTCCTCCCGAGCGAGAACCGAACCGACTGCGTCGCCTCGTCAGCCGTCCTCCCCATCGCCATCAGCACGTCGCTGGGCTGGTGGACGCCGGCACGACACGCGGATCCGACGGAGGCGTGCACCCCGCGCTGGTCGAGGAGGAAGAGCAGGTCGTCGGCGCGGACGCCGTCGAACGTGACGTTGACGATGTGCGGCGCGCCGTCGGGTCGGCTGTTCACCCTCCCGCCCGCCGCGACCGCCAGCCCCGCGATCCTGTCCCGCAGCGTGGCCAGCCGCGGCGCCTCCGAGTCCAGTTCCGCGACCGCGAGCGACGCCGCCCGCGCGAAGGCCGCCGCCAGGGCCACCGGGACCGTGCCGGAACGCACCTCGCGCTCCTGGCCCCCGCCCAGGCCGACGGCGCGCGGGACGACGTCGCGCCGCGCCAGCAGGGCGCCGACGCCGACCGGCCCGCCGATCTTGTGGGCGGAGAGGCTCATCAGGTCCAGGCCGCAGGCGGCGAAGTCGATCGGCGCGTGCCCCAAGGCCTGGACGGCGTCGCTGTGCGCCCACGCGCCGGCCCGCGCCGCGAGGCGCGCCACCTCGTCGACCGGCTGCACGGCGCCCGTCTCGTTGTTCACGGCCATCACGCTGACCAGCCCGACGGCGTCGTCGAGCAGCCGATCGGCCGCGGACAGGTCGATCACGCCGTCGGCCCCGACGGGGATCGCCTCCGCGCCCCGCGCGACGGCGCCCCGCACCGCGAGGTGTTCGACGGCGCTCACGAGGCAGCGCGGCCGCTCCCCGCGGCGGGCCCCCCAGCCCCCCAGGACCGCGATGGTGTCGGCCTCGGATCCCCCGGAGGTGAAGATCACCTCGCTCGGCTGCGCGCCGACGGCGCGGGCCAGCTCCTCGCGGGCCTCCTCCAGCGCGGCCCGCGCGCGCTGGCCGGGCCGATGCAGCGAGGACGGGTTCCCGACGATCCACGCCGCCTCCGTCCAGGCCGCCAGCGCCTCGGGGCGCAGCGGCGACGTGGCCGCGTGGTCGAGATAGACGGACATGCCGCTCACCCTAGCCTCGCGCGCGGTGGCGGCGGTCAGCCGGGATACGCGCCATCTCGCGACACCCCGTCGCCGAGTTAGGGTTATCAACGGTCAAAGTGGCAAACTACCGACACAGAAAAGGACCCGCCGCCGAAAGCCACCGAATGCACTCGCAGACAACGCCCGACACGTCCCTCCTCGGCGCCCGCGTCACCCCCGGCGGGGTGCGGTTCGGGTTGTGGGCGCCGCGGGCGGACGGCGTGGACCTCGTGCTGATCGACGTGCGCAACACGCAGCGGCGCGTTCCGATGGTGCGCGGCGCGCACGGCATCTGGGCGGTCGAGGTGGCGGGCGTCGGCCCCGAGCAGCAGTACGGCTACCGCGTGCACGGCCCCTGGGACCCGTCGGCAGGCAGCCGCTTCAACCCGAACCGGCTCCTGCTCGACCCCTACGCGCGCGCCATCAGCGGCGGCGTCGACTTCCGCGGGCCGATCCTCGATCACGTCCCCGGCGACCCGTTCCGGATGTCGACGGAGGACTCGTTCGGCGCCGTGCCGCTCGCCGTCGTGGTGGAGGACACGCCCCCGCCGACGCCCGTCGCGCGCCGCAGGCCGATGTCCGAGACGATCATCTACGAGGCGCACCTGCGCGGCTTCACGCGGCTGCACCCCGAGGTGCCCGAGCACCTGCGCGGCTCCTACCTCGCCATGGCCGACCCGGCCGTCGTCGCCTACCTCGTCGACCTCGGCGTCACGGCCGTCGAGTTCCTCCCCCTCCAGCACTTCGTCTCCGAGCCGTTCATCGCGCACAAGGGCCTCAGCAACTACTGGGGCTACAACACCCTGGGCTTCTTCGCGCCCCATGCCTTCTACGCGACGCGCGGCACGGTCGGCAACCAGGTCTCCGACTTCAAGACCATGGTCTCCGCGCTGCACGAGGCGGGCATCGAGGTGCTGCTCGACGTCGTCTACAACCACACGGGCGAGGGCGGCCACGAGGGCCCGACGCTGTCGATGCGCGGCATCGACCACCACGCCTACTACCGGCTGACCAACGACCACCGTGACGACTACGACGTCACGGGCTGCGGCAACTCCGTCGACACCTCGCACGCGATGGTGCGCCAGCTGGTGCTCGACTCGCTGCGCTACTGGGTGACGGAGATGGGCGTCGACGGCTTCCGCTTCGATCTGGCGACCACCCTCATCCGCGACGGACACCACCACGTCAACCAGGATCACGCGTTCAAGCAGGCGCTCGCGGCCGACCCGGTCTTCGACGACGTCAAGATCATCGCCGAACCCTGGGACATCGGCCCGTTCGGCTACCAGGTCGGCAACTGGGGACCCGGCTGGCACGAGTGGAACGACCGCTTCCGCGATCACGTCCGCGACTACTGGCGGGGCGCGGTGCACGGCGTCCAGGAGCTCGCCACGCGCCTCGCCGGCTCGCCGGACCTCTTCGACTCGCCCGGCCGCAGCCCCCAGGCCACCATCAACTTCGTCACCGCCCATGACGGCTTCACCATGCGCGACCTGGTCAGCTACGACGTCAAGCACAACCTCGCCAACGGCGAGGCCAACCGCGACGGCACGGACAACAACTGGTCGTCGAACCACGGCTGGGAGGGCGACACCGCGGACGAGGCCGTCAACGCGCTTCGCCGTCGTCAGGTGCTGAACCTCATGGCCACCCAACTGCTCGCCGTCGGCACGCCCATGATCACCGCGGGCGACGAGGCGGGCCGGACGCAGAAGGGCAACAACAACACCTACTGCCAGGACTCGCCGCTGTCCTGGGTCGACTGGGCGCCCGCCCCGGAGTGGGTCGCCGTGCGCGACCGCGTCCGCTCCCTGATCCGGATCCGCCAGGCGCACTGTGCGTTCCGTCCCACCGACTTCGCGTATCACACCGAGGTCCTGAACCAGTACGGCGAGAACCTCCAGCGCGTCGACCTGACCTGGATGAACGGCACGACCGGCCAGATGGACCAGCACGACTGGCACGACGGGGCCCGCCGCCTGCTCGGCATGTACGTGTCGAACGACCACGAGGCGTTCCTGACCTGGTTCCACTCCGGCGCCGACGACGTCGACATCACCCTCCCCGGGCTGCCGTGGGCGGCGTCCTACGAGGTGGTCTGGCACAGCGCCGACGAGGACGAGCTCCCGACGGGGACGTTGGCGACGGGGACGCGGCTGACGCTGCCCGGCCGCTCGGTGGTGCTGCTCAGGGCCGCGGTCCCGCTCAGCTCCGTCGAGCTCCTGCGCCTGCAGGAGGAGCACGCCGCGCTGGCGGCGTACCCCGTCAGCGAGGGCGCGGCGGCCGTCGAGGCCGGCTGACGACAAACCTCTCCCATGGGTGGCCGGTGGCCGTTAGGCTTAGCCCCGTGACTGTCGACTATCCCGCCCGTGCCAGCAAGCGAATCGTTCGCACGGAAGGCGGCCTGGGCCGCATACCCGTCACGGGGGTCTCTCCCGTCCTCGAAGGCGGCGCCTACCCGGTCAAGGCCGTGGTGCATGAGCGCCTCCTCATCCAGGCCAACGTGTTTCGCGAGGGACACGACTCCGTCAACGCGTCGGTCATCCTGACCTCGCCGTCGGGAACGCAGCGCCGCATCGACATGACCCAGGTCGAGCCGAAGGGCCTCGACATCTGGCAGGCATTCGTGCGCATGGCCGAGGAGGGCGACTGGACGTACCGCGTCGAGGGCTGGTCGGATCCGTGGGGCACCTGGCTGCATCACGCGGAGGCGAAGCTCCCCGTCGGCGTCGACATCGAGCTGGTCTGCATGGAGGGCAAGGCCCTCCTCGAGCGGGCCGCGAACCTTGCCGAGGCCCAGCAGACCCCCGGCGCCGTCGGCCTGCTGCGCGGCGCCGCGGAGCTGATGACGCCGGACACCGACACCGAGGAGCTGCTGGAGTTCGTGACCTCGGCGCCGATACTCCGCGCGATGGCCCGGTTCGGCCCGCGCGAGCTGGTCTCGCCCACGCACGACTACCCCATCCGCGTCGAGCGCAGGCGCGCGCTGTATTCGTCGTGGTACGAGTTCTTCCCCCGCTCTCAGGGCGCCTGGGTCGACCACGACGGCACCTGGCATTCCGGCACGTTCGCGTCGTCGCACGAGCGCCTCGAGGCCGCGGCCGCGATGGGCTTCCACATCGTCTACCTGCCGCCGATCCACCCGATCGGGCTCTCCTTCCGCAAGGGCAGGAACAACACGCTGACGCCCGGCCCGCAGGACCCGGGGTCCCCGTGGGCGATCGGCTCTCCCGCCGGCGGCCACGACGCCGTCCACCCCGACCTCGGCACCATCGAGGACTTCGACGCCTTCGTCGAGAAGGCCAGGTCGCTGAACCTCGAGGTCGCGCTCGACCTCGCGCTCCAGGCCTCGCCGGACCACCCCTGGGTGACCGAGCACCCCGAGTGGTTCACCACGCGCATGGACGGCACCATCGCCTACGCGGAGAACCCGCCGAAGAAGTACCAGGACATCTACCCGATCAACTTCGACCTCGACCCGACCGGGATCTACCACGAGGTGCTGCGGATCGTGCAGTACTGGATGGCGCACGGCGTGACGGTGTTCCGCGTGGACAACCCGCACACCAAGCCCGTCGAGTTCTGGGACTGGCTGCTGGAGCGGGTCTGGGAGACCAACCCGGAGGTGATCTTCCTCGCGGAGGCGTTCACGAAGCCGCAGATGATGGCGGCGCTCGGCAAGGTCGGCTTCCAGCAGAGCTACACCTACTTCACGTGGCGCGAGGCGAAGTGGGAGCTGACCGAGTACCTGACGGAGCTCAGCCGCGACATGGCGTCCTACTACCGTCCGAACTTCTTCGTCACGACGCCGGACATCAACCCGTTCCACCTGCAGTCGGGCAACCACGCCGCTTTCGCGATCCGCGCCATCCTGGCCGCGACGATGTCGCCGACGTGGGGCGTCTACTCGGGCTTCGAGCTGTTCGAGCACGTCCCCCTCGCCGCGGGCAAGGAGGAGTACCTCGACTCGGAGAAGTTCGAGTACCGGCCGCGCGACTTCAACCGTCAGCCGAACCTCAACCTGCTGATCGGCAGGCTGAACGAGATCCGCGAGCAGCACCCCGCGCTGCAGCAGCTGCGCGACGTCCACTTCCACCACGCGCCGCACGACTCGGTGATGGTGTTCTCGAAGTCCGAGGGCGACGACGTGGTGCTCGTCGTGGTGTCCCTGGACCCGGACAACACGGTCGAGTCGGCGCTGAACCTCGACTTCGCGGCCCTCGGCTTCCCGAAGGCCGCGAGGGTCGCGGTCCACGACGAGCTGACCGGCGAGGGCTACGTCTGGGGCCACGAGGCGTTCGTCCGGCTGTACCCGGGGAAGCCCGCGCACATCCTGCGCGTGACCGCCGCGTGACCGCCGACCTGGCCAGGACGCTGTGGGAGCTCGCGCTCCCCCAGCGCTGGTTCTCGGGCCGCGACGGCGCCCCGCTCGGGGTCGACCTCGGCGACCCGCTCGCCGACGGCGCGCTGCGACCCGCGCTGCTGTCGGTCGGCTTCCCGGACGGCCGCGTCGAGCGCTACCTCATCCCGCTGCTGGACGGCAAGGACGCCTGCGACGACGCGGGCGTCCTGCTCGACCTGCTCCGCGCCGGCGCGCCGGGCTTCGTGGCCCTCCGCGAGGTCCCCGAGGCCGGCCCGGCGCGGCGGTTCGCGGGCGAGCAGTCCAACACCAACGTGTTCTTCGGCGACCAGGTGCTGATGAAGCTGTTCCGGCGCATCGAGCCGGGCGAGAACGTCGACGTCGAGCTGCACCGGGCGCTGGCGGGCACGGGCGTCGTCGCGGAGCTGTACGGCACGTGGACGGTCGACGGGGCGGACTACGCGGTGTTCGTCGAGGCGCTCGAGGACCCCGCCGACGGCTACGACCTCGCCAAGGACTTCGCCGCACGCGGCGAGGGCTTCACCTCGCACGCCCGCGCGCTCGGCCGTGCGCTCGCCGTCGTCCACCACACCCTGGCCGACCGGCTGCCGACGGCCACGATCTCCGGCACGGAGCTCGCCGACGGGTGTCGTCGGCGGTTCGCCGAGGTGGCGGCGGCGCACCCCGCGGCCGCACCGTTCGCCGCCGCCGTGTCCCGCGCCGTCGAGCGCATCCCCCCGGGTCCCCTTCCTGCGCAGCGCATCCACGGAGACTGCCATCTGGGGCAGGTGCTGCTCACTGAGCCCGGATCCGCTGAGGGCCGGTGGGTCTACGTCGATTTCGAGGGCGAGCCCTTGAAGCCGCTGGAGGAGCGCAGGCTCCCGGACTCCCCGCTGCGCGACGTCGCGGGCATGCTCCGCTCTTTCGGCTACGCGGCGGCCGCCGGGGGCGCGCCGTCGGGCTGGCTGGAGTCCTGCCGCCGCGCCTTCTTGGAGGGCTACGGGCTCGACCCGGACGCCCCCAACCCTGTTCTGGACGCCTACGAGATAGACAAGGCCGGATACGAAGTGGCTTACGAGTCGCTATATCGCCCGCATCTGGTCCAGGTACCGATAGATTTTCTGGCAACACTTT
>DAONOU010000139.1:0-7025 GCA_035409265.1 Arachnia sp.
TGGTCGCCGACGACGAGCCCGCGCGACGTGATCATCTCGCACACGTACAGCCCCGCGCCCTGCTCGCGGCACAGCTGCCGATAGGCCGCGTTCGTCACGCCCGCCATCGGCGCGAGCACCACCGGCAGCTCGACGACGACGGCGTCGCGGCGGCTGGGCGCGTGCAGGCGCAGAGGCTCGTAGGTCATGACACTCCTGGGATCGGCGACGGACTAGTTTAGCTTCCGGGTGCCGGGCTCTTGGTTTCGACACGATCCGGGCGCTTCGCGCCGCGGATCGACTCAACCAGCGGGGCCGTTTTGACACGCATTCAACGCGCGTTGACAACGGTGCCACCACAACGTCGCGGAGGAACAAGATGTCCCTAATGCTCGGGAACGACCGGCTGTCGGTCCGGCTCACCACATCGGACGAGCAGCCGGTCCAGGTCGAGGCCTTCTTCGGCCTTCCGACGCCGCCGACGCCGCTCGTCGAGGTCCTCGTCCTCGGCGAGGGCAGGGCGATGAACCAGACGCGCGGGCTCACCCGGACCGCCACCGGGCAGGCGCTCCGGTACGCCGGGCATCACCTCGCCGACGACGGCGCCGACGTCGTCTGGCAGCGCTCCGCCGACGGCGCGCTCGCCACGGAGACGCGCATCGCCGTGCGCGACCGCTCGCTCTCGATGCAGACGACGCTCACCAACACCGGGGACGCCGACGTCGTGATCGAGTCGCTGACCGCGGGCGTACTGCCCCTCCCCCTCGCCATCAAGAGCACCGACCTGATCACCGGCCAGTCCTCCTGGTGCGCCGAGAACCGGTGGCGCACCGAGACCCTTGAGGAGGCAGGCCTCGTCGACTGCGGCTCGGCGCGCATGGCCGTGCCCGGCAGCGCCTCGATCTCGCGGGTGGGGCGCTCCACCTGGACCACCGACGGCCCGCTCCCGGTCGGCGTGCTGGAGGACAACCTCGACGGCGACTGCATCGCCTGGCAGATCGCGGGTGGAGGCCCCTGGCGGTGGGAGCTGTCCTCCACGGAGCCCGGCCGGTTCCTGCTGGCCGCGAGCGGGGCCACCCACCTGGACCACGGCTGGAGCGCGACGCTGTGCCCCGGCGACTACGTCACGACGCCAGAGCTGATCGTCACCCGCTCGCAAGAGGGCTGGGACGGCGCCGTCCGCGCGCTCACCCGGCACCGCCGCGACGACGCCGCCGAGCGCACCACGCCGCTGGGCCGCACCGCGCTGGTGTTCAACGACTACATGAATACCCTGATGGCCGACCCCACCGACGAGAAGCTCCTGCCCCTGATCGCCGCCGCTACCGACGCCGGAGCCGAGGTGTTCTGCATCGACGCGGGCTGGTACGACGACTCGGGCGACTGGTGGCCGAGCGTCGGCGAGTGGCTGCCCTCGACGACCCGCTTCGGCGACCTCGGCCTGCAGGGCGTCCTCGACGCCATCGCCGAGCGCGGCATGACGCCCGGCCTGTGGCTGGAGCCCGAGGTGGTCGGCGTGCGCTCGCCTCTGGTCGACCAGCTCCCGCCGTCGGCGTTCCTGCGCCGCCGCGGCCGCCCCATCGTCGAGCACTCGCGCCGCTTCCTCGACCTCCGCTCCCCCGCGGCCCGCGCGCACCTCGACGCCACCTTCGACCGCCTGATCGCCATGGGCACGGGCTTCTTCAAGCTCGACTACAACGTCACGCCCGGCCTCGGCGCCGACACCGACGGCCTCGAGCCCGGTGGCGGCCTCCAGGCCCACATCGACGCCACCCTCTCCTGGTTCGACGCGCTGCGCGAGCGGCACCCATCGGTGATCATCGAGAACTGCGGCTCCGGCGCCATGCGCCAGGACTGGGCGCAGGTCTCGCGGTTCGACCTCCAGTCGACCTCGGACCAGCAGGACTACCTGCTCTACCCGCCGATCGCCGCGGGCGCGCCGATGATGCTGCTCCCCGAGCAGGCGGGCAACTGGGCCTACGCCCAGCCCGAGATGAGCGACGAGGAGATCGCCTTCGTGCACGTCACCGGCCTCTCCGGCCGGCCGTACTACTCCGGGCACCTCGACCGCATGTCCGACGCTCAGCTCGCGCTGGTCCGGGAGGCCGCCGACCTGTGGAAGGCCATCCGCGACGACCTCGTCGAGTCCGTCCCGTTCTGGCCAACCGGGCTTCCCGCGTGGAGCGACGACGTCGTCTCGCTCGGCCTGCTCTGCCCCGACGACACCGCCTACGTCGCCGTGTGGAACCGCTCGGACGAGCCGCGCCGCATCACGCTCCACCTCCCGTACCCCCACGAGTCCGTCACGGTGACCCAGGCCTACCCCACGGGCCTTCCCCACTGGGAGGAGCTGCCCGCCGGCGAGGAATACACGGTCGTCGTCGAGGCCCCTGCCGGGCCGACGGCACGTCTCCTCCGCATCGACCCGAGCTAGCCGTGTCCCTGGAACGTGCGGTCCGCTGCACCCGCCAGGACGTCGCCCGCCGCGCGGAGGTGAGCCCGGCGGTGGTCAGCTACGTGATCAACGGCGGGCCGCGGCCGGTCGCGGCCGCGACGAGGGCGCGCGTGGAGCGGGCCATCGCCGAACTCGGCTACCGGCCGAACAAGACCGCCAGTGCGCTGGCACGAGGCCTGTCCCAGCAGGTGGGGCTCGTCGTCGTCGACACCACGAACCCGTTCTACGCGGAACTCGCCGCGGCCATCGACCACGAGCTGTTCCTCCGCGGGATGACGCTGATCACGGTCAGCGCGGTCCACCGGCCGAGCGACGCGCAGGCGACCGCGCTGGAGTCGCTCGCGGAGCACGACGTGCGCGCGGCGATCCTCGCCGCCGACCCGAACCCGGCCGATGTCGCCTACGCCCGGGCCAAGGGGCTTCCCCTCGTGGTGCTGAACGAGATGGCGCCCTCCGCCGGGATCAGCTCCGCGATCGTCGACTACCGATCGGCGACCATCGAGGCCGTGCGGCACCTCGCCGGTCACGGTCGCCGACGGATCGGCTTCGTCGGCAACTTCGTCCGCGATCTCCGCTACCCGGCGTGGCGCGAGGCGCTCGACGGCGCCGGCCTCACCCCCGGGCCCGCCGTCAACTGCGCCTGGACCATCGACGCCGGTTTCGAGGCGGGCCGCCGGCTCGCGGCGGACCACCGCGGCGAGGTCGACGCGCTGTTCGTCGCCAGCGACGCGCTCGCGATGGGATGCATCGCCGGCCTCCGCGAGGCCGGGCTCGGCGTGCCCGACGACATCGCGATCGTCTCCTTCGACGGCACCCGGGTCGCCCCATACGTCGGCCCCGGGCTCACCACGATGGCCCAGCCCATCGACCGCATCGCCGCCGACGCCGTCGAGCTCGTCCTGGACGCCGACGCCGAGCCGGGCACGCACCTCGCCTACACCGCGCAGATGGTCGTGCGCGGCTCCTGCGGCTGCTGACAAAGGGAGCGCCCGTGCCGAAGCAATGGCTTCAACACGGGCGCTCGGCTCACCCAGCGGTCAACTCACTTGAACAGCGCGTTGACCTGCTCGTTCGCCGCGGTCAGGGAGCTGGCCGGGGTGCCGTTGAGCACCGCGTCCATGGCCGGCTTCATGATGCCCTCGATCTTGGCGGCGTTGTCGCCGATCGGGAACAGGAACGTGGTGCCGTCCTGCACATGCATGGTGAAGGGGGAACCTCTCATGCGGGCACGCGCGCAACCCTCGATTAGGATGGCGCGCGTGCCCGCCCCCTCTCCCGCAAAGCCCGCCGCCACGAGGAACGATGTGGCGCGGCTCGCACGGGTCAGCCCCGCGGTCGTCAGCTACGTCGTGAACCGCTCCAAGCGCGTCTCTCCCGAGACCGAGGCGCGGGTCCGCCAGGCCATCGCGATGCTGGGCTATCGGCCGAACTCGGCGGCGCGCTCCCTTCGCCTCGGCTCGACCGAGACCCTCGGCATGCTGGTCCCGGACACCACGAACTCCTACTTCGCCAGCCTCGCCCACCAGGTGGAACTGGCCGCCATCCGTCGCGGCCGCGACCTCATCGTCGGCAATTCCGACGGCTCGCTCGAGGCGGAGCGCCGCCTCCTCGACCACTTCACCGCGCGTCGCGTCGACGGCGTAATGCTCTGCAGCAGCGTGTTCCGGCCGGACATCAGCAGCCTCCGGGCCGACAACATCCCCGTCGTCCTGCTCAACCACGCGGCGGACGCCCCGGGAGTCGCGTGGATCGGGGCCGACCTCCGGCTGGGCGCGCGGCTCGCCGTCGAGCACCTCGCCGGGCACGGCCATCGCCGGATCGGCCTGGTTATCGGCACCACCACCGACGACGTCCAGGACGCCCGACACGCCGGTTGGTCCGAGGCCATCGACACGCTCGGCCTGGAACGCGGCCCGGTCGTGAGCGTGGGGTTCAACAGCCGGGGCGGCTACGAGGCGGGCAGGCAACTGCTCGCCGACGGCGACGTGCCGCCCGCGCTCTTCGTGAGTTCCGACCGGCAGGCGATCGGCCTGTTAATCGCGATGCACGAGGCGGGTGTGAGGGTGCCGGACGACGTCGCGATCGTCGGCTTCGACGGCGCGGGGGACGGCGAGTACAGCTGGCCCCCGCTCACGACCGTCGCCCAGCCCATCGAGCAGATGGCGCGGACCGCCGTCGACCTGATGATCGACGGCGCCGGCGACGATGTCAACCAGGTGTTCCCGCCGACGCTGCTCGTGCGCCGCTCCTGCGGCTGCTAACCGATTCGCTCCAGCTCGAAGAGCACGGCCGTAGACGGCTGCAGGTACGGGGCCCGCAGGCCCACCGTCGCGAGCTGGGCGCCCGAGGCCTCGAGCGGCTCCTCGGCCCAGGCCGTCCGGTGCGTGGCCGGGAGAAGCTGCCGATCGACGACCGTGACGCGGTAGCGGGCCTCGGGGTCGAGGCCCGGGAACCGCAGCCGGCCGAGGCTCGCCGAACTGGTGACGCGCAGCATGGAGAGCGAGAAGATCGCCTTGTCAGCGGCGACGACGCCCTTGAAGTAGACCTCGGGATCGGCCAGGTCGGCGCGGACGAGCCTTCCGGTGCAGATGGTGTCGCGGTTCCTCTTGTACCAGTCGACCCACCAGCCGAGCTGCGCGAACTCCTCGTCGGTGGCCGTCGTCAGGTCCCACTCGATGCCGAAGTGCCCGAACACGGCGGTGGCCGCGCGGAAGTTGAGGTCGTGCCAGCGGGCCGTGGTGTGCGACCGGCCGGAGGCGACGTGGCTGCCCATCAGCTCCATGGGGAGCAGTTGGCCGGTCCACCACAGCATGCGCTGCCGCTCCTCCGGGTCGATGTTGTCCGACACCCAGACGCGCTCCGCGCGCTCCATCACCTCGAGGTCCACGCGGGCGCCGCCGGACGAGCACGACTCCCACTCCATGTGCGGGAACCGGGACCGCAACTCGTCGAGCAGGCGGTAGAAGGCCCTCGTCTGCGCGGAGACCCCCGGCCGGCCCGACGGGGACGTGCCGGCGTCGATCAGGTCGCGGTTGTGGTCCCACTTGATGTAGTCGATGTGGTTGTCCGTGAAGACCGCGCTCAGCTGCTCCAGCACGTGCCGATAGGCGCCGGGGATCGCGAGGTTCAGCACCTGCTGATGGCGCGCCTCGATGGGCAGCCGGCCGTGGCCGGGCTGCATGATCCACTCGGGATGCGCCCGCGCCAGGTCGGAGTCCGGGTTCACCATCTCCGGCTCGACCCACAACCCGAACTGCATGCCGAGCCCGCGCACGTGGTCGATGAGGGGCGCGAGGCCGTCCGGCCACGCCTCCGCGCTGACGACCCAGTCGCCGAGCCCGGAGTGGTCGTCCCTGCGGGAGCCGAACCAGCCGTCGTCCAGGACGTAGCGCTCGACGCCGAGCGTCGCGGCGCGATCTGCCAGGTCCTTCAGGCGCGCGAGGTCGTGGTCGAAGTAGACGGCCTCCCACACGTTCAGCGTCACGGGACGGGCGGTGTCCGGGTGAACGGGGAGCGCTCGAAGGTGGTCGTGGAACCGCGCCGCCTGCTGGTCGAGGCCGTTCGCGTAGGCGAAGTAGACCCAGGGCGTCGCATAGGACTGGCCGTGCGCCAGGTCGCCCTCGGCGGGCAACAACAGTTCGCCGCCGCCGATGACGCTCGCGCCGAGGTAGTCGCGCTGGGCCTGGTGGATGTGGTTGCCGCTGAAGGCCGTGTGCACGCCCCAGACCTCCCCGCCGCGGTAGCCGAAGCCCTGGACGCCGAGGCTCAACACGTAGGCGGAGTTCGCGCCCGTGCGCCCGATCCTGCCCTCGCGGCGGTGCAACCCCTGGTTCAGCACGCCGCGCTGCGCCGCGCGCTCGTTGCCCCACCGGCCGCCGAAGTCGAGGATCTCGCGCGCCTCGCTCGGCACGGGCAGGTTCACGGTCAGCTCCTCGACGCGATAGGTCGTCTCGCCGAGGTTGGTCAGCTCTGCCTTCACACGCACGAGGCCCGACGACAGGAGTTCGACGACGAGCCGCAGGCCCAGCCCGGAGTCGGGCGCCTCGGCGCGGTACTCGACGGCGGAGGCGCCCGCGTCGACGAGCCGGTCGCCCAGCGGCACGCCGTCGATGCTCGCGCCGGCCAGGCTCCACTCCGGGCTCCAGTCGGCCCCGTCCCGGGAACCGACGAGGCCCGGGGTACCGGTCCAGCCGAACCGGGCCTCGGGGACGACGCCGAGGATCAGGCCGGTGTCGGGCGCGTTGGGGGCCACCGCCCAGCGGTCGGCCAGCGCGAGGGCCGCCACGTCGTCGACGGTCAGGGGGCCGGGATCGGCGCCCCAGTGGAGCACGCGCGGCAGGCCGCCATCCTCGCTGACAAGCACGAGCGCGACACCATCCGCGCGCAGGCACACCCGAGTATCCATGTTTCTTCTCCGCCTTCTCTCAGCAATCCGGCCCGAGTCTAGCGGCCGCGAGGCCCGCATGGTGACACGAGTCACTTTCGGGCCACCGGCTCAGCCGCGCGGCTGGTTCTCCCCGAGCTCCTCGGGAGGGAGATACGCCGTCGGCTCGTCCACGGCGGACGCGAGCAGCGGGGTCAGCAGCATCTT
>DAONOU010000140.1:0-5914 GCA_035409265.1 Arachnia sp.
ACGGTCTCTGGCCTCAGCTCGGAGCACGTCGTCGTGGCCGGCCGCGCCTGAGATCCTGTCTGTACTATCCATCGGCCGTCACCGCTCCGGGAACAGGCTTGCGGCAGCGATGTCGGCGATCGGGCACCCGGCGGAGTCGAGGATGCTTCGCGCGATGGCGCGGCAGTTCTGAACGTGCTCCGCACGAAGGTCGTAGCCGCGGAGGGAGTCGCGCAGTTCGTGCCAGGGCGCGCCGGATGCTGCAAGGCGTTCGACGATGGGTCCGACGAAGGCCCCGCCCCCGACGCTGGGCTCGACCACGCGCAGGCGCGACACGTCGCCCCGGTACTCGGCCATGTCGAGCATCAACTCGACGACCCAGCGGCGGGTGAACACTTCGCCCGTGGTCGTTACTGTCATCACAACCTCCGACTGCGACGCTAGTGGCCGGTACTGACACTTCTGCGTGAGTCGGGGCGACAGGACTCGAACCTGCGGTCTCCTGCTCCCAAAGCAGGCGCGCTAGCCACTACGCTACGCCCCGGGGTGAGACCGCCGAGCCTGGGTGGTGCCAGGCCCGACGGTTTCGAGCGGATGACGGGAATCGAACCCGCGTAGCTAGTTTGGAAGACTAGGGCTCTACCATTGAGCTACATCCGCAGAACCGCAGGCCAGCCTACCAGTGCTCGGCGTCGAGGCCCAGTTGCCGATGCTGGCATTTTGGGGCGGCGAGCCGAAGTCCTCGATTTTTCGTTTCGCGTAAATTGCCTCTCGGCTATGAGAACCGAGGCTCCTGCGCTGCTGCCCATCTTCCGTAGTCGCGCGCAAGCGGAGCTTCTCGCCTGGCTGTATCTCCATCCCGGGCAGCGGTTCACGCTCACGGATCTTGCGCAGCGAGTTGACACGTCTGTCCCGACGGTGCATCGCGAGGCGAAGCGTCTGGTTGAGGCGCGACTGGTGACCGAAGATGTGCAGGGACGGAACCGGCTCCTCGGCGCGAATCTCAGTCATCCCGCGGCTTCGCCACTAGGCCGGTTGCTGGAGGTGACGTTTGGTCCGCGTCACGTCGTCGCGGAGGAGTTCTCGGGCATTCCTGGCGCGGAACGGGTCTTGATCTTTGGCTCCTGGGCGGCTCGCTACGCTGGCGAGAGCGGGCATGCTCCGAACGACATTGACGTCATGGTGATCGGCGATGACGTCGATCGGGGCGACCTGTACGACGCGAGCGACCGCGCGCAGCAGCGGCTGGGCCTTCCGGTGAACCCGGTGATGCGCACGCCGAGCCAGTGGGAGGACGCTGGTGACAGGTTATCGCGTCAAGTACGCGAGCAACCAGTGGTCGATGTGACAGCAACGCGGGAGGCCGTGTGATGCCTTCGCCTTACGGTCACCGCGCTCCTGCAACAGGGGCTGCGTCCGACAACGTCAGGTGGCCATCGAGCTGGCTCAGACCGCCAGCCCCAAGAACTCGCGGATCGCGGGGGTCTCGCGGCGGGCCTGGGTGAGGCCCGAATCGAAGACGGCGCCCAGCTTCGCGATGTCGCGTTCGGAGTTCTCGATCGGCATGGTCTCCGGGAACAGCAGGTACGCCCTGCCCTGGCGCTCCAGCTCCAGGAGCTCGTCGAGGGTCCGGTTGTAGTTCGCAGGGCGCGCGAGGAGCGCCCGGGCGACCTCGGGGTACCGGCGGAACAGCGCCGTGAGCGCTGCGGGCAGCCGGACGGGGGGCTTTCGATACCCGCGTGGCCGGGTGAAGACCACCAGGAACTTGTCGAACCCGTCCTGCTGCGCCGCATCCAGCGCGATGCCTCCGGTAGGGCCGAGGGCGCCGTCGACGAAGTCGTCGCCGTCGATCTCGGTGATCGGCATCAGCAGCGGCATGGTCGACGACGCCCGCACCTTGCGCATCAGCTGCAGCTTGGGCTGGAGCTCGTCGCGGCCCCAGTAGAACATCCGCCCGTCGCGACACCGGAAGCCGCCGACGCGCACCTGCGCCGGGTTGTTCAGGAACGTGTCGTAGTCGAGGGGCAAGAACTGGCCGGGGTCCGAGGTCTGCTCGTAGATCCAGTCGGAGTGGAACATCCCCTTGCCGCGGAGCCAGGTGCGGAGCCCGCCGAACTGGGGATCGGTCACGATGTCGACGAACGAGCGCCGGGACCGCGCCGGGTCCCGCGAGACGTAGTTGACGAGGCAGCTGGAGCCCGCGGAGATCCCGCCGACCCAGCCGCAGAACACCTCGGCCTCCAACAGCGCGTTGATGACGCCCGACGTGAAGCTGCCCCGCATGCCGCCGCCCTCGAAGATCAGCGCCGTGTCCGGGGCGTTCGGGACGAGGTCGGCGTGGGTCGGCACGACCGCCATCCTATTGACCTCGCGCGCACAGATCTCCGTATGCGTCGAGGTAGCGTCACATGGGCCCTTCGCCGATGCATGCGGAGATTTGTGCACGGCCGGGGGAGGGCGAGTAGGTGCGATTGGAGCCCCGCGCGTGTGCCGGTAGAGTGTCCGGCGGCAATCTTTCGTCTTTCAGGAGTCCATTCGTGCCTAGCACCGCAGAGAAGCTGAGCCCGACGCGGGTCAAGCTCACCATCGAGATCCCGTTCAGCGACCTCAAGCCCCACCTCGACAAGGCCTACAAGGACATCGCCGAGCAGGTCAACATCCCCGGTTTCCGCAAGGGCAAGGTGCCCGCCGCGGTCATCGATCAGCGGTTCGGCCGCGGTGTCGTGCTGCAGGAGGCGATCAACGACGCGATCCCCCCGGCGTACAACGCGGCGATCGACGAGGCCAAGGTCATCCCGATGGCGCAGCCCGAGGTCGAGGTCACCAAGCTGGAGGACAAGGAGCTCATCGAATTCGTCGCCGAGGTCGACGTCCGCCCGGAGATCTCGCTGCCGGACTTCGCGACCGTGACCGCCACCGTCGACAACGTCGAGGACCTCGACGAGATGGTCCAGGAGCGCCTCGACATCCTGCGTGAGCGCTTCGCCACGACCACCGAGGTCGACCGCGCCGCCGCCGACGGCGACGTGCTGAACATCGACCTGGTCGCCTCGCAGGACGGCGAGCCGCTCCCCGAGGCCACCGCCGAGGCCATCACGTACAAGATCGGCCAGGAGAACATGCTCGAGGGCCTCGACGCCGCCGTCACCGGCCTCAAGGCCGGCGAGTCCGTCACGTTCACCTCGACCCTGGTAGGCGGCCAGTTCCGCGGTCAGGACGCCGAGATCGCCGTCACCGTCAACTCGGTCTCGGAGCAGGAGCTGCCCGAGGTCGACGACGAGTTCGCCCAGCTCATCTCCGAGTTCGACGCCGTCGACGACATGCTGGCCGACCTCCGCAAGGGCGTCGAGCAGCAGGCCAAGGCCGAGCAGCTCGCCGACGCGCGCGACAAGGTCCTCGAGGCCGTCCTCGAGGTCACCTCGTTCGACCTGCCCGAGGGCGTCCTGAAGAACGAGCAGGAGGCGCGCCGGGGCGAGGTGCGTCGCCAGCTCGCCAACGGCGGCCTCACCGTCGAGCAGTACCTCGAGCAGGCGGAGGACGAGGACGCCGAGGACGAGGACGCGTTCTGGGCGACCATCGACGAGCGCGCCGAGCAGGCCCTCAAGGCCCAGGTGGTTCTCGACGTCTTCGCCGACGAGAACAAGGTCGACGTCTCGCAGCAGGAGCTCACCGAGCTGATCTTCCGCAAGGCGCAGCAGAACCGCACCTCGCCGCAGGACGAGATCAACCACATGATGGAGCACGGCCACATGCAGGAGTGGATGCAGGAGGTCCGGCGCAGCAAGGCGCTCGCCGCGATCGTCGCCGCCGCCTCCGTGACCGACGCCGACGGCAACGTCGTCGAGACCGCGCTCGCGGCCGAGGAGGAGCCCGAGGAAGAGGCGCCCGCCGTCGAGATCATCGGCGCGGACGACGCCGAGTGAGGTAACCCCGCTCGACGAGATCGCCGTCGACCCCACCCGGGTCGGCGGCGATCCGCTTTTCCGGCCGCTGCATCCCGTCGGCGGGACCTCGCCGTCCGTTCTCAGTGAACATCGCGCCGTCTCCCTTGGGCGGTTGCGATTAGCCGGTAAGTTAGGCGAGTGACTCAGACTCGAATCGACGACCCCCGCATGGCGGGCCCCGGTGGCGGCCTCGGGATGACGGACAACGTCTACCAGGCTTTGCTGGCCAACCGGATCATCTTCCTCGGTTCAGAGGTGCGCGACGAGAACGCCAACGCGATCTGCGCGCAGATGCTCCTGCTGAACGCCGAGGACCCCCACAAGGACATCTACCTCTACATCAACTCTCCCGGCGGCTCGGTCGACTCCGGCATGGCGATCTTCGACACCATGCAGTGGATCAGCAACGACGTCGCCACCGTCGCCATGGGCCTCGCGGCCTCGATGGGGCAGTTCCTGCTGTCGGCAGGCACCCCCGGCAAGCGGTTCGCGCTCCCGCACAGCCGCATCATGATGCACCAGCCCTCCGGCGGGCTCGGCGGCACGGCCTCGGACATCCGGATCCAGGCCGAGCAGTCGCTGCACATCAAGCGGACCATGGCGGCCCTCATCGCGAAGCACACCGGCCAGACCGTCGAGCAGATCGAGGCCGACTCGGACCGCGACCGCTGGTTCACCGCGGAGCAGGCCCTCGAGTACGGCTTCATCGACCACGTCTACGAGCGCGCCTCGCAGATCGCCACGGAGGCACCGAACCAGTGATGACCACCAACCTCATGCCCCAGGGCATCGCGCCGAAGGGCCCGGAAATGAACTACTACATCCCGCAATGGGAGGAGCGCACCAGCTACGGCGTGCGCCGCGTCGACCCGTACACCAAGCTGTTCGAGGACCGCATCATCTTCCTCGGCACCCCCATCAACGACGACGTGGCCAACGCGGTCATGGCGCAGCTGCTGTGCCTGCAGTCGATGGACCCCGAGCGGCAGATCTCGATCTACATCAACTCGCCCGGCGGCTCGTTCACCGCGCTGACCGCCATCTACGACACGATGCGCTACATCAAGCCCGACATCCAGACGGTGTGCCTCGGGCAGGCCGCGTCGGCCGCCGCGGTGATCCTCGCCGCGGGCACGAAGGGCAAGCGCCTCGCGCTGCCCAACTCGCGCATCCTGATCCACCAGCCGGCCACCGAGGGCGGCTACGGGCAGTCGTCGGACCTGGAGATCCAGGCGAAGGAGATCCTGCGCATCCGCTCCCTCATGGAGGAGATGCTGGCCTCCGACACCGGCCAGGACGTGGCGAGGGTCAGCCGCGACATCGAGCGCGACAAGTACCTGACGGCCATCGAGGCCAAGGAGTACGGCATCGTCGACGACATTCTTCCCTCGCTGAAGGAACTCGGCTAACCGACGAGGACAAGGGCCGCGGCGGCTGGGTGTGTCCGCCCAGCCGCGGCGGCGCCCCCGGGTAGGGTGGCATCTGTATCCAAGGACCTCACCGAAGGAGGGTAGGCGGCGTGGCACACATCAGCGAGTCCAGCGAGCTCTTCAAGTGCAACTTCTGCGGGAAGAGCCAGAAGCAGGTCAAGAAGCTGATCGCCGGGCCGCACGTCTACATCTGCGACGAGTGCATCGGGCTCTGCAACGAGATCATCGAGGAGGAGTTCCCGTCGTCGAACGAGTCCGTGCTCGACGACGAGCTCCCGAAGCCCCGCGAGATCCGCGACTTCCTCGACTCGTACGTGATCGGCCAGGACAGGGCGAAGAAGACCCTCTCGGTGGCGGTCTACAACCACTACAAGCGCATCCAGGCCACGCGGGCGCCCCAGGGCCGCCGCGGCGAGCACGACGACGTCGAGGTCGGCAAGTCGAACATCCTGCTGATCGGCCCCACGGGCTGCGGCAAGACGTACCTCGCCCAGACGCTCGCGCGCATGCTCAACGTGCCCTTCGCCATGGCCGACGCGACGGCGCTCACCGAGGCGGGCT
>DAONOU010000140.1:5924-7002 GCA_035409265.1 Arachnia sp.
ATGTCGGCGAGGACGTCGAGAACATCCTGCTCAAGCTCATCCAGGCCGCCGACTTCGACATCGCGAAGGCCGAGACGGGGATCATCTACATCGACGAGATCGACAAGGTGGCCCGAAAGTCCGAGAACCCCTCGATCACGCGCGACGTGTCGGGCGAGGGCGTGCAGCAGGCGCTCCTGAAGATCCTCGAGGGCACCGTCGCCTCCGTCCCGCCGCAGGGCGGCCGCAAGCACCCCCACCAGGACTTCCTCCAGATCGACACCACGAAGGTGCTGTTCATCGTCGGCGGCGCCTTCGCGGGGCTGGAGACGATCATCAACCAGCGCGTCGGCAAGCGGCCGCTCGGGTTCAACGCCTCCGCGGAGGCTCGGCGCCCGGACGCCGACCCCTTCTCGCTGGTGCGCCCCGAGGACCTCCACAGCTTCGGCCTCATCCCGGAGTTCATCGGCCGCCTGCCGATGATGACCACCGTCGAGCCGCTCGATCGCGACGCGCTCACCCGCATCCTCATCGAGCCCCGCAACGCGCTGACCCGCCAGTTCCAGAAGCTCTTCGACCTCGACGGAGTCCAGCTCGACTTCGAGGAGGACGCCGTCGAGGCCATCGCCGACAAGGCGCTGATCCGCGGCACCGGCGCGCGCGGGCTGCGGGCCATCCTCGAGGAGCTGCTGCTCGACGTGATGTTCGACGTCCCCTCGGAGGACGACATCGCGCAGGTCATCGTGACGAAGGCTTCGGTCGACGGCGTCGAGGAGCCGATCCTCGTGCCGCGCGCCAAGCTGGCGCGGCGTCGCACCCTTTCGGCCTGACCCCGTCTCGGGGACTGCCCGAAGGCCCGGTTTTTCGGTCGGTGGGGCGCGGTATCCTCGCCCTCATGGTCTACTCCCGCTACCCCCATCTGCACCGTGACAACGTGGTGTTCGTCGCCGACGACGACCTCTGGCTCGGCCCGCTCTCGGGTGGGCGGGCCGCGCGGATCACGCTGGGGGAGGCCGCCCCGCGCAACCCGCGGTTCACGCCGGATGGCAACAGGATCGCGTTCACGTCGACCACCGAGGGCGGCTGGGACGCCTACGTC
>DAONOU010000141.1:0-6952 GCA_035409265.1 Arachnia sp.
CGGTGCGGCGCCTCGAGGCCGCGCGCAAGCGCCGCAACGCCCGCTCCAGCACCTTCCGCGAGCTGCGTCCCGCCGAGCCGGGCACAGTGCTCGCGGCCTTCGACCTGGACGGAACGGTCATGGCGACCAACGTCGTCGAGACCTACCTCTGGGCGCGGCTGCCGGAGCTGCCGCCGCTGAAGCGCGTCGGCGAGGTCGCCAGCCTCGCGGCGCGGCTGCCGATGTACCTGAACGCCGAGCGGCGCGACCGGGGCGTGTTCCTGCGCTCGATCTACCGTCGCTACAAGGGCGCGGACCTCGCCGCGCTCGAGAGCTACGTCGACGAGAAGCTGGCGCCGCTGATCCTCGACCGGATGTCGCCGGACGCCATCCGCAGGATCAGGGAGCACCGCCAGGCGGGGCACACCACCATCCTGATCACGGGCGTCATCCGCCCGCTGACGAGGCCCTTCGAGGGGCTTTTCGACACGATCGTCGCCGCGGAGCTCGCGACCGACGGCGATGGCCGCTGCACCGGCTATCTGAGCGGCCCCCCCATGGTGGGCGAGTCGCGCTCGGCCTGGTTGACGCACTACGCGAAGCTGCACGGGATCGATCTCGTGAAGTCGTACGCCTACGCCGACAGCCACGTCGACCTCCCCATGCTCAACACCGTCGGCAACCCCGTCGCGGTCAGCCCCGACGTCGGCCTCATGCGGGCCGCGAAGTCGCGCGGCTGGTCGATCGTCGAGTGGCCGGAAATGTCACCGCTGCCGCGGTGGAAGATGTCGTGAACGGAAAGGACCGCTGATGTCTCGCCCAGGATTCGTGCTGGAGGTCGACGACAAGACCCCGCCGCTCATGACCATGTCCGGCTCCGACCTGCGTCTCGATCGCTTCGGCCTCGGCACGCGGGTCGTCTACGGCCCCGACGCCGAGCGCTCCAGCGACCCGGTGGGCCTGATCGACGCCGCGCTGTCCGCGCCGACGGGGACGGCCCCGCTGGCCGCGCAGCTCGCGCCGAACACCAAGCTCACGCTGCTCATCGCCGACGCCGGCGTCCTGCCTGCGCCCTACTTCGACCCTCGCCGCACGCTGGCCGAGCGCGTCCTCGAGGCCGCGGCGCGCGCCGGGGTCGACGACGTCGAGATCGTGATCGCCAACGGCGCGGGGCAGCGTTGGTCCGGCGCCCGGGTGACCGAGGTCCTCGGCGACCGCGTGGCCACCAGCTTCCTGCCCGACGGGCTCGTCGCGAGCCACGACGTGACCGCCGCGGACCTCGTGGAGGTCGGCGCCGTCGATGGCCACACGGTTCGCGTGAACCGCCGCGTCGCCGAGTCGGACCTCGTGGTCCTGATCGGCGTGCGCACGTCCTTCGTCGACTCCTGCCCGCTGTCGTGCGGGGTGACCGACGCGGCCACCGTTCGGCGCCTCGGCGCGGCGGGCGAGGCCGACGCGTTCACCGTCGGCGTCCGCGACCTGCTGCAGGACACGACGCGGGTGTTCGCGCTGGTCGCCGTGCTCGGCCAGCCGCTGCTCGGCCGCCCGCTGAGGTTCGTCTCCAAGCGCGAGTGGGAGTGGGGCCCCGCCGACCGGTTCTCCTACGTCGGCGCCCGCCAGATCGCCGCGGGGCTGCCGCGCCAGGGCGCGCAGCTGCTGCACGGCGGCCCCAAGGCCGACTACGCCGTCATCGACGTCGTCGGCGGCGAGTACGCGGCCGTCCAGGGCGAGTCGCGGCTCGTGTGGCAGGCCGCCAACGCCGTCGAGCTGCGCGGCCAGGCCGACGTGCTCGTGACGTCCGTGTGGGGCGCGGCGATCGACCCGTCGGACCCCGTCGGCTCGCCGCTGAGCGCGGCCCGCCACGCGCTGGTCACGCAGGGCGGCTCGCACCTCGGCACGCCCTACACGCGGGAGGGCGGCGTGCTGATCGCGCTGCATCCGCTGCGCAACCGGTTCTCCAACCGCCGCCAGTCCGCGGCCGCCGACCTGTTCGCGAAGGTGCTGCCCCAGACCACCGACCCCGCGGAGATCGCCGAGCGGTTCGCGCCCGCGCTCGAGGACGAGTGGTACCTCGACCTCTACCGCAAGCAGTTCGCCGACCACCCGCTGCGCGTGTTCCAGGAGTGGGCGAGCATCGCGCGCGCCACGGCGCGATACTCCCACGTGATCTGGGTCGGCGGGGACAGGCGCAGCGCCGCGGTGCTCGGCCACCGCTCGGCCAGCACCTACGCGGACGCGCTCGAGATCGCCTCCGACGCCGTCGGCACCACACCGTCGATCACGGTGCTGCGCGGCGCGGGCCTCGCGCTGGGCGACGTGCGATGACCAGGACGCTGCCCTCCTGGGCGCAGCCGCGGACCGGGAGGCCCCGCCCCCGGCTCACGCTGCCCCGCGACCTCGCGCAGGCCGTGACCGGCCTCGTCCCGCGCCCGCGTCCCGCGTCGGCCCCGCCGCGCGAGCGCGCGTCCCGCGAGTTGGGTCTCCGGGCGAAGCTCACCGGCAGGCACCTCAGCCTGCGCCTGATGAGCCTGCGCTTCGACATCGAGATCGTCGGCGCGGGCAACCTCGACGGCGTCCGCCAGCCGCTGGTGTTCGCGGCCAACGAGCAGGGCGTGCTCGACTATCAGCTGCTGCGCCTCGCGCTGCCCGGAAGGCTGCGCCCGACGATGATCGCGCCGTCGCGCGCCCTCGCCCGGGGCCGCAACGTCGTGGTCTTCACCGACGAGCCGCTCGCCGGCCGCATCGTCGGGGAGTTCTCCGACGTCGCCGCCGGCCTCGCGAACCAGCACAACGTGGCGATCGTTCCCGTCGGGCTGGTCGGCACGTTCAAGTTGAAGGACATCCTGAAGCTGCCGCTCACCACCCGGCCGAAGGTCTCCATCCGGTTCGGCGCCCCCATCTACGTGCGCGGGAGGCACCTCGCGGAGGCGACCGCGCGCACCCAGGAGAGCGTCGAGCAGCTCGTGCTCGAGGGCGACCTGACCTGGTGGACGGTCGAGCGGCGCCGCCAGTCGGGCCAGACCCCGGCGGCGGGGCGGCCCGCGCCGCGCTGGCGCAGGCTCTGGGACCAGGCCGCGCCCGACACCACCCCCCGCGGGCGGATCTGGGGCTGATCTCGTGACAACGGCCAGGGCCGAAACCGGGGGCGACGGCCCCCCGATCCGACTGCCTCACCTGAGGTGGCGGGTGCTGACCCCAGACGACGAGGCGGAGCTCGACCAGCTCCGCCACCAGTTGGCGCTCCTCGACACGTCCGTGCTCGCCGATCTCGCCGCCGACACCGAGACGGGCACGCCGCTGGTGGACGACGGCCTCGCCATCGGGGGCTGGGACGACTACGACACGCTGACCGCCTACGGCGCCCTGCACCTGGGGTCCACGGATCCGCTGCGGCTCTACCTCTTCGGCGGCGTGCTTCCCGCGCACCGGCACAAGGGGATCGGCACCAGCCTCCTCGGCTGGCAGGAGAGCGCCGCGGCGGCCTGGCGCGACCGCATGTATCCCGGCACGCCGCTTCGGCTCAGCTGCCACGCGGAGCTCGGCAGGCAGGGCCTCGTCCGCGCCGCGGAGTCGCACGGCTTCTCCACGGAGCGGTACTACTACGACCTGGTCCGCGACCTCGCGCACCCGCCCGCCGCGCGTGTGCTGGAGGGCGTCACCATCGTGAGCTTCACCGACGAGCTGTCCGAGGAGGCGCGGCTGTTGCACAACCTGTGCTTCCAGCCCATCGGCGGGGGCGAGGTCTCCGCCGAGGAGTGGGCCCGGCGCATGGGAAGCCCCGAGTTCCGCGCCGAGTGGTCCGCACTCGCGATCGTCGACGGAGCCGTCGTCGGGTACGCCATGAACGCCGAGGACATCGCCGAGGACGGCGGCCCGGCCGGCTGGACCGAGCGCTTCGGCGTGCATCCCGACCACCGCGGGCGCGGGATCGCGCTGGCGCTGCTCTCCCACAGCCTGCGGGCGATGCGCGACGCCGGATGCACCGAGGCCGGCATCGGCGTCGACACCCCTGACGGCCTCGCCATGTCCCGGCTCGTCGCCGACCTCGGCTACGCGACACGCGACGCCATCGGGCTGCTCACGAAAGTCGTTGTCTGACGCAGTGTGTAAGCTTCGCCACGACTGAGTGACGAAGACAGAAAGGGGTACCCGATGTCCGGGCATTCCAAGTGGGCAACGACCAAGCACAAGAAGGCCGCGATCGACGCCAAGCGCGGCAAACTGTTCGCGAAGCTCATCAAGAACGTCGAGGTGGCGGCCCGGCTGGGCGGCGGGGATCCCGCGGGCAACCCCACGCTGTACGACGCCATCCAGAAGGCGAAGAAGTCCTCGGTCCCCAACGACAACATCGACCGCGCGGTGAAGCGCGGCTCCGGGGCGGAGTCGGGCGCGGCGGACTACGAGACCATCATGTACGAGGCCTACGGCCCGGCCGGCGTCGCCATCCTGATCGAGTGCCTCACCGACAACCGCAACCGCTCGGCGTCGGACGTGCGCGTGGCCGTGACCCGCAACGGCGGCACCATGGCCGACGTCGGCTCGGTGCAGCGACTGTTCTCGCGCAAGGGCGTCGTCACGGTGCCGAAGGCGCAGAGCGGCGGCGAGCTGAGCGAGGACGACCTGCTGGAGGCCGCGCTCGAGGCGGGCCTCGAGGAGGTCAGCGACGAGGGCGACGTCTGGGAGGCGCTGGCGGATCCGAACGACACCGTCGAGGTGCGCAAGGCGATCGAGGCCGCGGGCCTCGACTACGACTCGTCAGAGGTGCAGTTCGTCGCCTCGTTCGATGCTCCGGTCGACACGGTAGAGGTGGCGCAGAAGGTCTTCCGGATCATCGACGCGCTCGAGGACTCCGACGACGTGCAGAACGTGTTCACCAACGTGGACCTGACGCCCGAGGTCGTCGAGGCGCTCGAGGCGCTCGACTGAGTAGCTGACGACATGCGGGTGATCGGGATCGATCCCGGGCTGACGCGCTGCGGGGTGGGAATCGTCGACGGCACCGTCGGCCGCCCCCCGCAGCTGGTCGCCGTCGGGATCGTCCGCACGCCCGCGGACCTGGACGTCGCCCGCCGCCTGCTCGCGCTGGAGGAGGGGCTGGCCGAGTGGTTCGACCGCTACCGGCCCGAGGCCGCGGGCATCGAGCGGGTGTTCGCGCAGCACAACCTGCACTCGGTGATGGACACCGCGCAGGCCTCCGGGGTCGCCGCCCTGGTGGCGGCGCGCCGCGGGCTGGACGTGAGCTTCCACACCCCCAGTGAGGTGAAGGCGGCCGTCACCGGCTCCGGAACCGCGGACAAGGCCCAGGTCGGGATGATGGTCACCAGGATCCTCCGGCTCGAGGCCCCGCCCAAGCCCGCCGACGCGGCCGACGCCCTCGCCGTCGCCGTGTGCCAGGTGTGGCGCGGGGGAGCAACCAATCGTTACGCCGCGGCGGTCGCGGCAGCCAAGGGGAAGCGATGATCGCGCAACTGAAAGGCACCACCCTGCAGGCGGGGGCCACGTCCTGCGTCGTCGAGGTCGGCGGGATCGGCCTCCTCGTGCACGTGACGCCCGGCACCGCGGCGGGGCTCCGGCCCGGCGAGGAGGCGACCCTCCACACGTCGCTCGTGGTGCGCGAGGACTCGCTGACCCTCTTCGGGTTCGGGTCCGCGGGGGAGAAGGCCGCGTTCGAGCTGGCGCAGACCGCCTCGGGCGTCGGGCCGAAGCTCGCGCTGGCCATCGTGTCCGTCCTCGGCTCGGGTGACTTCCGGCGCGCGGTGCAGACCGAGGACGTCAAGCGCCTGACCGCGGTGCCCGGCATCGGGCTCAAGGGCGCGCAGAAGATCGTGATCGAGCTGAAGGACAAGGTGGCGCTGCTCGCGGCCGTCGAGGGCGAGGACGACGCCGTTGTCTCGGCCGCGCCGTCGGACGACGCCTGGCGCGGCCAGGTCGTCGATGGCCTGCAGGGCCTCGGCTGGTCCGTGCGCGACGCGGAGGCCGCGTGCGACAAGGTGGCCCACCTCGTCGAGGCGGACCCCTCGGTGGGCATCGCCCAGCTCATGCGGGCGGCGCTGACCGCGTTGGCGAGGCGCTGATGGAGCACTCGGAGGTCGACCCGGCGCCCGTGCCGGAGGAGCGTGACTACGAGGCGGCGCTCCGCCCCAAGTCGTTGGCCGAGTTCGAGGGGCAGCCCCGGGTCCGCGAGCAGCTGGGCCTCGTGCTCGACGCCGCGCGGCATCGCGGCTCCACGCCGGACCACGTGCTGCTCTCCGGCCCTCCGGGGCTCGGCAAGACTACGCTGGCCATGATCATCGCCGCGGAGATGGGCACGGGCCTGCGGATCTCGTCCGGCCCCGCCATCCAGCACGCGGGCGACCTCGCGGCCATCCTCTCGGGGCTCGACGAGGGCGACGTCCTCTTCCTCGACGAGATCCACCGGCTGTCGCGGCCCGCCGAGGAGATGCTCTACCTGGCCATGGAGGACTTCCGGGTCGACGTCATCGTCGGCAAGGGCCCCGGCGCCACCGCCATCCCGATCGAGCTGCCGCCGTTCACGCTGGTGGGCGCCACGACGCGGGCGGGCATGCTGCCCGGCCCGCTGCGCGACCGCTTCGGCTTCACCGCGCAGCTCGACTTCTACGATGCCGCAGACCTGGCGGGGATCGTCGCCGGCTCCGCGGGCAAACTCGGCGTCGCGATCGACGCGGAGGCGACCGGCGAGATCGCCCGGCGCTCGCGCGGCACGCCCCGCATCGCGAACCGGCTGCTGCGGCGCGTCCGCGACTTCGCCCAGGTCAAGGGGCACCCCGTCGCCGAGCGCGGCGTGGCCCGCGCGGCGCTCGAGCTGTACGAGGTCGACGAGCGCGGCCTCGACCGGCTCGACCGCTCGGTCCTCGACGCCCTCTGCCGGCTCTTCGACGGCGGCCCCGTCGGCGTGTCGACGCTCGCGCTGAGCGTGGGCGAGGAGATCGAGACGGTCTCGGAGGTCGCGGAG
>DAONOU010000142.1:0-6944 GCA_035409265.1 Arachnia sp.
CGCGATAGCGGTCGGCGACGACCCGGGCCAGTTCGTCGCAGGCGCCGATCACCTCGGCGACGCGCACCTCCGCGTCCGGGTGGGCCGCGGCCCAGGCCTCGGCCTGCTCGAAGGTCCAGGTGCGCAGCCGGCCGGGGAACAGCCAGTGCCCCATGACGACCAGCTGCCTGCCGCCCGCCGCGTAGGCGCGGTCGAGTGCCTCGGGCAGCGAGGGCCGCGTGACCTGGATGAAGCCGGGCTCGACGCCCTGCCAGCCGCCGGTCTCGAAGTGCAGCCGCGCCAGCCGCACGTGGTCGGCGTTGGCGTCCGGCACCAGCGCGCCGCGGCCGACGAGGACCAGCGTCGTCTCGGCCGGCGCCCAGTCGCCCATCGCCGCAGAGATCCGTTCGCGCACGGCGTCGATCAGGCGCGGGTCGGGGCCCAGGTGGGCCGCGTAGTCGATCCGCGCACCCGGCACGGCCTCGAGTGCCTCCTCGATGAACTCGGGGATGTCGACGCGCACGTGCCCGCCGGTGCCGAGCATCAGGGGGACGACGACGGCGCGCGGCTCGGCCTGGCCTCGGAGCACGTCCACGAGCGCGTCGGGGATCGACGGCGAGCTCAGCTCGACGAAGCCCAGCTCGACGCGCCGGTCCGGCAGCAGCGCCTGGACCCGGTCGGCGAGCGCGCGGCACACGGCCTCGCCCTCGGCGTCGCGGGTGCCGTGGGCGGCGATCACGAGCGGCGTGGTCATGCGGTGTGCTCCTCGGTGTCGGTTGGCATCCATTTGTAGTCGCGCGGGGTGACGATCATCATGGTTCCCCCGCCAGTGGTGACGAACTTCGTCGTCGACGAGCCCACCACCACGAGCGAGTTCATGTCCACCCACTCGGGCCGGAACTCGGAAAGCGTGCTCATGATCACCTTCTGCCGCTTGCGGCAGGCCTGCTGCACCACGGCGACCGGTGTGTCGGGCGCGCGCTTCGCGCCGAGGATCTCCAGGGCGCGCGGCAGGTGCTTCAGCCGGGTGCGGCTGCGCGGGTTGTACAGCGCGACGACGAAGTCGCCGTCGGCCGCCGCGAAGAGGCGCTTCTCGATGTTGTCCCAGCTGGTGTGCAGGTCGGAGAGCGAGAGGGTCACGTGGTCGTGGCCGAGCGGCGCGCCGAGGATGGCGGAGACGGCGAGGCTGGCGGTGACCCCGGGCACGATGTCGACGTCGATGCCGTCGGTGCCCTGCTCGAGGACGGGGCTGGCCATCGCGTAGATGGCGGGGTCCCCGCCGCACACCAGCGCGACGTTCTCGCCGCCGCGCGCCGCGTCGATCGCGGCGGCGGTGCGCATCTCCTCGGTGCCCATCTTGGAGGCGAGGACGCGGGTTCCGGGGCGGATCAGGTCGCGGATCTGCTTCACGTACGGCCCGTAGCCGACGATGAAGGTGGCCTGGCGGAGCCGCTCGACGGCGCGGGGGGTGAGCAGGTCGCGGGAGCCAGGCCCGAGGCCGACGACGCTGAGCCGCCCGCGCACGGGGATCCGCCCGACGGCGCAGGTCGCGTCGGAGTTGCGCTGCTTCGGCACCAGCAACTCCGCGCCCCTGGCGAGCACCGAGGCCTCGGAGACCGACGGCGTGCCGACGTGCCCCTGCACCATGGCGCTGGGCGTGGGCACGTCCTGCTCCGCGAGCGTCTCCGGGGTGTAGTCGATCAGCGGCACGCCCAGTTGCTTCACCAGCTGCAGTAGGCCGATCTCGCCCGCCTTGAGGTCGACGGTGGTGATCGCCGTCACGGACTCGAGGGCCAGGTCGTGGGCGGCCAGCGTCTCGGTGAGCAGCGCGCGCAGCGTCTCGACGGGGGTGCCGCGGTTGCAGCCCATTCCCACGACGAGGCTCTTCGGGTGCAGCACCACGGTGGGCAGGTCCGACGGCGGCACAGATACCCGGTCGGTGACGACGATCCGCGCCCTCGCGTCCACCGCATCCACTGCCACATTGGCGGGCAACGGGGGCAGCGGCCAGGCGTGGGCCTTCTCGACCCGCACCGGGACGCCGTCGATCAACGCCCGGGTGACGCCCGCGACGTCGCCGGAGTAGGCCCAGCCGAGGGTGTCCAGCGCGGGGAGGTCGAGAGCGTCGGTGGCGGTGGTGAGGACGGGCGTGGCGCCGAGGCCCTCGGCGATCCGGCGGGCGAGGTCGTTGGCGCCGCCCGCGTGGCCGCCGACGAGCGGCACGGCGAACCGGCCCGCCTCGTCGATGACGACGACGCCGGGGTCGGTCTTCTTGTCGCGCAGCAGCGGCGCGACCAGCCGCGTCGTGGCGCCGAGCGCGAGGTGGCTGACGATCAGGTCGCACTCGGCCCAGGCCTGGGGCAGCAGTTCGGACGCGGGCCCGTCGTAGCGGATCGAGGCGACGCCGAGCACGCCGTCGATCTGGTCGGCGTGCCGGCGCGCCGCGGGCGAGTTGGTGAGCTGGCCGACGACGGGCTCGTCCTCCTCCGTCCGCGCGAAGGACGCGCCCGAGATCAGCGCGCGGGTATCGGGCGTGCCGTCGAGGATCAGCACGACGTTGGGCTCGACGACGTCCTCCAGAGCCGCGGCCTCGCGGGCCGCGAGCACGCGCACGCGCTCGTCCGCCTCGCCGAGCCGTTCGGCGAGGACGAAGGCGCGGCCGAGGTGGCCGACGGCCTCCGCCAGCTCACGCACGCCCGCGCCCTGCGACGTGAGCACGGCCACCTTCGGGTGCCACTTGGCGGCGGCGACGGCCTCGTCGATGGGCTTGCCGTGCGCGGACACCACCAGCGCGTCGTCCCAGGGCAGCGCGACGGCGGCGAAGGCGGCGGCGACCGAACTGACGGCGGGGCGGACCCGGACCTGGTGGCCGGCCATGCGGATGCGCCGCACGATGCCGTGGAAGCCGGGGTCGCCGCTGGCGACCACCAGCGCGTCCTGGTCGGGCCGGAGCGCTCCCAGGCGCTCCAGCGCGGGCGTCAGCGCGCCGAGCACGACCTGGCGCTCGGGCTCGACGCCGAGGTCGGCGAGGTGACGCCGCCCGCCGACGACCAGGGCGGAGGCCTCCGCGAGGGCGCGGGTGTCGTCGGAGAGCTCTCCGAGGTAGCCGTGAACGTGGATCATGCTTCTGACTCCTGGGTGTGGACCGCGCCGGCCCCGTGGGCGCGCAGGTCGCGTTGGGCGCCCGCCTCGGCGGCGCGGTATTCGTGTCGGAATCCGGGGTGATAGAGGTGGCTGCGGGTGCCGCTGTGGCCCTCGGCGAGCGCGGGGCCGACCATCACGATGGTGTGCTTCCACAGCTTGTGTTCGCGCATGGTGGCCGACAGCTCGTCGAGGCGGCAGCGCATCATCATCTCGTCGGGCCAGGTCACCCGGTAGCCGACGATGCACGGCGTCTCGGGCGGGTACCCGCCGGCCAGCAGCTCGTCCTGGAGCTGCTTGTTGCGCGCGGCGGAGAGGTACAGCGCCATCGTCGCGCCGTGGGCCGCGAACCCGCGGACGGTCTCGCGCGGGGGCATGGGCGTGCGCCCGCCCTCGAGCCTGGTGAGGATGAACGACTGGCAGACCTCGGGGATGGTGATCTCCGCGTTCATCCGCGCGGCGGTGGCGGAGTAGGCGGAGACGCCGGGGACGGTCTCGTAGTCGAGGCCCAGCTGGCGGCACTGCTCGTACTGCTCCCCCGTCGCGCCGTAGATCGACGGGTCTCCGGTGTGCACGCGGGCGACCAGCAGCCCCTCCTCGGCCGCGCGCCGGTAGTGCGCCTCGGTGTCCTCGAGCGCCTCGGCCGCGGAGTCGACGATCACCGCGCCGGGCTTGGCGCCCGCCACGATCCCGGGATGGACCAGCGACGACGCCCAGATGACGATGTCGGCCTCGGCGATCACGCGCGCGCCGCGCACGGTGATGAGGTCGTCCGCCCCCGGCCCGGCGCCGACGAAGACGACCTTGCCCCGTCGCGCCCCCTCATCCGGTGTTGTGTGCACGCTCACGCGGAACCTGCCCTTCTTGGGTCCTGCGCCCAGAGAAACGACGCACGAGACGAGTTCCTGACTCCCCTCCTGGCGGAGGGCCACAGTGGCGGGACCGCCCCGGACTCTCACCGGGTTCCTCGCTACCTCGTGCCGACGGATCATCGCGATCCGCCTGACGACAGTCTGGCAGACGCCCCCTCGCCGGGAACGGCCGGGGCCAGGTTGAGGGCCAACCCCGTCGCCTTATACCCCTGGGGGTATGTGGTAGGGTGTGCTCATGCGCGCAGCGGTGCGCGCCGGAAAGGTCAGGGACATGGCTCGCGTTGTCGTCCTCGGCGCAGGCGTCTCGGGGCACACGGCTGCCCTTCACCTGCGCCGCAAGTTGAGCAGGGAGCACACCGTTACGGTGGTCTCCCCGAACTCTCACTGGAACTGGATCCCCTCGAACATCTGGGTGGGGGTCGGGGACATGACGGAGGACCAGGTCGTCTTCCCCCTCGCCCCGGTCTACGCCAAGCAGGGGGTGGAGTTCATCCAGGCGCGGGCGGTCGCCCTGCGGCCCCACGGGGACGAGGCGGACGCGACGGGCGCCGTCGATCTCGTCCACACCTCCGAGGCGAGGGGCGGCGACGAGGAGCGCATCCGCTACGACTACCTCATCAACGCCACCGGCCCGAAGCTCAAGTTCGAGGCGACCTCCGGGCTCGGGCCCGACGGCGGGAACTCGGTGTCGGTGTGCACCGCCTCGCACGCCGTCGAGGCCGCGGAGCACCTGGCCGCGAGCATCGAGCGCATGCGACGGGGCGAGGAGCAGACCCTCGTGGTCGGCATGGGCCACGGCACGTGCACCTGCGAGGGCGCGGCGTTCGAGTACGCGTTCAACGTCGACCACGAGCTGCGCAAGGCGGGCGTCCGCGACAAGGCTCGGCTCATCTACCTGACTAACGAGGCGACGCTGGGCGACTTCGGCGTGGGCGGCATGACCTTCGTCGAGCAGGGCTTCCAGCAGTCGTCGCGGATGTGGACCGAGTCCCTGTTCACCGAGCGAAACGTGCACTCCATCCTGGGCGCGCACGTGTCGAGGGTCGACCCGGGCGTCATCCACTACGAGACCCTCGACGGCCGGACCCACACGCAGGACTTCGACTTCGCGATGCTGCTGCCGCCGTTCGGCGGCGCGGGCCTCGCGGCCTATGACCGCGACGGCTCGGACATCACCGACCAGCTGTTCGCGCCGTCGGGGTTCATGAAGGTCGACGCCGACTACACGCCGAAGACCCACGACCAGTGGCGGGCCGAGGACTGGCCGGCCACCTACGAGGTGCCCGGCTTCCCGAACGTGTTCGCCGTGGGCATCGCGTTCGCCCCGCCCCACCAGATCTCGATCCCGCGGAAGAGCCCCAACGGGACGATGATCGCGCCGTCCCCGCCGCGCACGGGCATGCCGTCGGGGATCATGGGCAAGACCGTCGCGCTCACCATCGTCGACCGCATCTCCGGCAAGGACGCGCCGGCGCGGCGCGCGTCGATGGCGGCGCTCGGGGCCGCCTGCGTCGCCTCGGCGGGCACGGGCATGCGCACCGGGTCGGCCGCGATGATGACGATGTACCCGGTGGTCCCCGACCACGAGCGCTACCCCGACACGGGCGGGCGCAACCAGAAGGGCACCCGCGGCGAGATCGGCCTCGCGGGGCACTGGATGAAGCTGATGCTCCATCACCTGTTCATCTACAAGGCCAAGGCGCGGCCCGGCTGGCCGCTGATCCCGGAGTGAGCGCGATGTCAGACCCCGTTGTCACCAGTTATCCCGACGCCCCGGCGCCGACCGCGAAGACGCTGCGCCGTCGCCAGAACCTCGTCGTCCAGTTCGGCCGGTTCGTGATCGCGAGCGTCAACATCATGATGATGGTCCTCACCGGCCACAAGGAGAACTAGGCGCGACAGGCCGCCGGGCGCTCGCCGGTCAGAGGCGGCCTCCCGGCTGGTCGCTGCGGCGCGCGGGCGCGAGCACCGTGCTGAAGTAGGGCGCGGCGGCGTCCTCGACGTCGCTCAGGCGGTGCAGCTCCTGGCGCTCGAGCCCGATGTTGACGCCGAGCACGGCGTCACGTCCCTTGCCGCGGATGGTCGACGCGACCTCAGGGAGGCGTCGTCCGCCCTTGTAGGCGACGACAGTGTCGACGACGTCCAGCAGCTCGCCGAGCTTCTCCATCCCGGCGGTCACCGGCACCAGCGCGAGCGTCTCGGTGCCCTCGACGAGCGGGGTGCGGCTCTCGGCGGCCAGCGCCTGCATCGCGGTGACGCCGGGCACCACCTGGATCTCGACCTCGGGCAGCAGCTCGACGACGTGCGCGGCGAGGTAGGAGAAGGTGGAGTAGACGCTCGGGTCCCCCACCGTCGCGAACACGACGACCGCGGCGCCCTCGCGGAAGGCGCCGACGGCGGCGTCGGCCGAGGCCTGCCAGGACTCCTTCCGCTTCTCGCTGATGCCGCGCTTACAGGCCATGGAGAACGGGATCCGCACGATCCTCGCGCCCGGGCAGTTGGCCGCCACGATCTGCTCGGCTCTGCCCGGTCCGTCGCCGGACTCCTCCGTGGCGGGCACGAGCACAGCGTCCGCCGCCGCCAACAGGCGGACAGCCTTGACGGTGACGAGCTCGGGATCGCCGGGGCCTACGCCTACGCCGACGAGAAGGGGATGCGCCACTGGGGCCTGCCTTTCTGGGTGTCCTCGCCCATGGAAACGACTCGCACGAGACGAGTTCCTGACTCCCCCGGGCGGGGTAACAGTGGCGGGACCGTGCCGGACTTTCACCGGCTTCCTCGCACCCTCGTGCGCGGCCCAGTCTGGCAGGCGACACCTGAGCCGCGCGCCCCGGGGTCGCCTAACCGGCTACTCGACGGCCTGCAGCGCTTGACGGCAGGAGCGCGCGACGGCGTCTACGTACCGCGGCCTGAGCTCATCCGTAGCAGCGACACCAGTCAGTTCTGCGAACG
>DAONOU010000143.1:0-6927 GCA_035409265.1 Arachnia sp.
GCCGCGAGGGCCGCGGCCTTCAACACCTTGATCCGGTTCGTCATTGACCTCTCCTTGGATTCTCGGCGGGGCATCGTCGCCCGCCATGACAAGGAGCCTAGGAAGCGCGGCCGTTCGCGAGAACGACCAAACCCGCCCTCAAGGGTTGCGATCCAAACCTTCCGGATCAGGCGACGCCGCCGCGGCGCTTGATCCGCGACGTCAGGTCGCGGAACGCCGACGGGCGGGTCAGGTTCGCGCCCAACGGGTTCCGCTTCTTGCCCGTGCCGTGGTAGTCGCTGGAGCCGGTCCGGACCAGGCCGAGCCGGGCGCCCATCTCGAACAGCAGCGAGCGCGTGTCGTCGTCGTGGTCCGGGTGGTCGACCTCGATGCCCTCCAAGCCGTGCTCGTAGACGAGCCGCTCGATGTAGGGAGCCGACAGCACCTCGCGGCCGCCGCGACCCCAGGGGTGCGCGATGACGGCGACGCCGCCGGCCTCGTGCACGAGGTCGATGGCCCGCTCCAGCGGCGTGGCGTAGCGCTTCACGTAGGCCGGGCCGTCCTCGGCGATCCAGCGGGCGAAGGCCTCGTCACGGTCCGCGACGTGGCCGCGCGCCACGAGCGCGTCGGCGATGTGCGGGCGGCCGATGGCCGGGGCCCCCTTGGCCGCGGCCTGCACGTCCTCGAGGGTCACCTCAAGGCCCAGCCCGTTCAGCCGCTGGACCATGTCGGGCATGCGCGCGGTGCGGTCCACCCGGATGTGGGTCAGCTCCTCGAGGAGCGGGCGATGGAACGGGTCACAGCCATAGCCGAGGAGGTGTACCGAGCGGCCGCCGTGCTCCGCCGACATCTCGATGCCCGAGACGACCCGCACGCCGATCCGCTTGCCCGCCTCCTGGGCCTCGGCCACGCCGTCGAAGGTGTCGTGATCGGTGAGCGCGATCACATCGAGGCCGGCGTTGAGGGCCTTCATCACCAGGCCAGTTGGGGTGTCGGTGCCGTCCGAGACGCTGGAGTGCGTGTGAAGGTCGATCTTCATGGCCTCATCGTAGAAGGAAGAGACCGTGCGCGGGGACAGTTGCGACTACTCTTCAGCGCATGCAGCTTGACTACACCCACACCTATGCCGCCGAGCCCGCCCGCGTCGCCAGCCTCCTCCGCACCGAGGCGTTCCTCGACGACGTCGCCACCCACGCCGGCGCCGTCTCCCACTCCGTCGAGCTGCGCGACGACGCAACGGTCCTCGGCATGAAGCTCCCGGTCCCCTCGCACCTGACGAAGTTCGTCGGGCAGGCCGTCCAACTCACCCAGACCTTCCGCTTCCAGGCACCCGGTGCCGACGGCGCGGTCCGCGGCACCGTCGACGTCGACGTCCCCGGGATGCCGGTCGAGGTGCAGGCCGACGCGCTGCTCTCCCCCATCCCCGAGGGCACCCGCGCGCGCTACACGGGCGACCTGAAGGTCCGCATCCCGCTGGTCGGCAAGAAGGTCGAGACCCAGCTCGAGCCCTTCATCCGCGACGCGTTCGAGGGTCTTGAGCGCCGCGCGGCCGACTGGCTGTCCCGCTAGCCCGCCTTGGCCTGCTGGGCGTCCTCGCGGCGCCTGCGGGCCGCCTCGACCGACGCCTTGAGCGCGGCCATGAGGTCGACGACGTCGGCCACCGGCGCCGAGGTGTCGGCGCTCTCGGGCATCTCGACGCCCGCCAGCTTCGCGTTCACGACCTCCATCAGCGCCTCGCGGTAGGAGTCGGCATACGCCGCGGGGTCGAACGGGCCGACGAGCTGGCCGATCAGCAGCTTCGCCATCTCCATCTCGGCGTCCGTGATGGAGATCTCCGCGCTGGGGGCCGCGAACTCGCCGTCGCGCAGCTCGTCGGGCCAGCGCATGGTGTGCATGACGAGCAGGTCGTCTTTGGGGCGCACCATGGCGAGCGCCTCACGGCTGCGCAGCGCCACCTTGACGATGGCCACCTTTCCCTCGGCCGCGAGCGCCTCCCGCAGCAGCACGTAGGGCTTCTGCCCGGCGGCCTCCGCCTCGAGGAAGTAGGCCTTGTCGAGGTACGAGGGGTCGACCTCGTCCTCGTTCACGAACTGCACGACGTCCACCGCCTTCAGCGTGCTGAGCGGCAGCTGGGCGAAGTCCCCGTCCGTGAGGACGGCCATGCGCCCGTCGGCGGCCTCGAAGCCCTTGGCGATGTCGGCGAACGCCACGACCTCGCCGCACTTCTCGCAGACACGCTGGTAGCGGACGCGCCCGCCATCGGTGGAGTGCACCTGGCGGAACGAGACGTCCTTCTCCTCCGTCGCGGCGAACAGCCGGATGGGGATGGACACGAGGCCGAACGAGACGGCGCCCTTCCAGATGGCCCTCGGCATGGTCGGCCTCCTATCCCCTGCGGTACTCGACGACGTCGTTCCACAGCAGGTCGTGTTCCTGCAGCAGGGCCTGCACCTGGGGCAGATCCCAGGCCTGGTCGATGGTCAGCCCCTTCGAGATCGCGGCCGCATCGGCCACGTCGGTACCCGGTTCGTCGGCGAACCACGCGGTGATGGCGGAGGCGGGGCACGACGTCAGGACGATCTGCCCGTTGTCGGGGTCTTCGCCAGGCCCGACCAGCGCGGGGTCGACCTCGGCCACGACGACGAGCCGCTCGCCGTGCGCGGTCAGGGCGGCGACGGAGGCCAGCACCAGGGCCGCGTACTCGGCGTCCTCGGACTCGTTCTCCCCGTAGCCCAGCTCGTCGAGCAGCCGGGGGGTGACGGTATAGGCGACGCGGTCGGCGACGGCGATCTCGCCGCTCAGCACGCCCATCTCGGACGCGGCGATGGGCAGGAACACCAGTTGACGCTTCACGAGCCCAGCCTATGCCACGCGGTAATGTCGACCCCGCCATGAAGAAGATCGTGTTCTCGCTCCTGTTCCTCGTCCTCGCCGCGTCGCTGGCGGCCTGCGGATCGCCCGCGCCCGGCGGACCCCAGACGATCACGCTGGTGGTGACCGATCCCCCGGCGCCGGCCGAGAAGGTGGACATCGCGCTGGGGGCGGAGGTGACCATCATCATCACGACGCCCACCGACGACGCCGCGCACCTCCACGGCTACGAGGTGGAGATGGACATCCCGGCGGGCGTCCCCACCGAGCTGACCTTCACGGCGACCATGTCGGGGTCCTACGAACTGGAGTCGCACGTCACCGACGCCGTCTGGTTGAACCTGGTCGTGTCGTGATCCTGCTGCACGGGATCGCCTCCCGGCACGATCTCCCCCTCCCCTTCGGCCTCGTCGTCGCCGCCGGCGCCGCCGTCCTGGTGATCACGTTCTGGGTCGCGCTGTTCGCCTGGCGGTCGCCCCGCTACCGCGAGGAGGAGGGCACCGAGCTGCCGCGGCTCACCCGCCTCGTCGACTCTCGCGGGTCCGGCGCGACCCTCCGCGCCGTCGGGCTCGCGGTGTGGGGGCTCGCCGGCGCCGCGCTCTGGTTCGGCGTGGACCGCATCGACAACCCCGCCGTCGGGTTCGTCTACGTGTGGCTGTGGGTGGGCCTCGTCCCGGCCGCGCTGCTGTTCGGCCAGGTGCACCGGCGCACCAATCCGGTCCGCACGATGCTGTGGTTCCGCGGCGCCGCGTCGCCGTCGCACGACGAGCCGACGGGATCCCTGCTCCCGGCTGCGGGAGCGCTGGCCGTCTTCCTGTTCCTCGAGCTCGTGCAGCCCGGAGGCGCGACGCTGCCCGTGCTGCGCTGGTACGCCGCCGCCTGGCTCGCCTGGGTCGTCGTCGGGGCTCTCGTCACCCCGACGTGGATCGCGCGCGCGGATCCCTTCGAGGCGTTCGCCACCGCCGTCGCCCGGATGTCGCCGTGGGCCCGGTCACCCCGCGGGCTGCTGATGTGGACCGACCCGATGCGCAACCTCGCCGCGTGGCGCGCGCCACGCGGGCTCACCGTCATGGCGTCGGTGCTGCTCGGCGGAACCCTCTTCGACGCCCTCACCAACACGTCGTGGTGGGTGCGCGCCACCCAGGCCATGGGCGACGGCCGGACGCTGCTGGCCGCCGTCGCGCTGCTGGGCTGCATGGCGCTGGTGCTCGGGCTGTTCCGGCTTGGCACGCTCTCGTACCGCGGCCTCACGATGGACGCCCTCGCCCCGGGGCTCGTCCCGCTGGTCGTCGGGTACGCCCTCGCCCACTACGGCACCATGCTCTACCTCGAGGGCCAACGCACTCTCTTCCGGTTCAGCGACCCCCTCGGGCGCGGCTGGAACCTCTTCGGCATGATCGAGGCCGCCCCGGACACGACGCTCTTCGCCTTCCCGACGCTCGTCGCCGTGTCCCAGGTGGTGCTGATCGTCGCCGGGCACGCGCTCGGCGTGCTTGTCACCCACGACATCGCGCTGCGGACCGCGCCCAGCGGGGCGAAGGTGCACCTCCCTCTGCTCGCCGTGATGGTGGTCTTCACCGTCGGGGGCCTCCTGCTGATGTTCGGCGGTTGACACACAGGAGATTCACAGGGTGTTGTCCGAAACGCCTCGGGTGTTGTCCGGGCGCCCCCGGAGCCTGGTCGACGGCGGCCCGAGCGGTGAGGCTTCGGGACATGAACATGCCGTTGCAGCCGCGCCCCGCATCCGCCGTCCCGTCCGCGTCCGCCCCGCCGCCCGCGATCGCGCTCATCACCGCCCTCGTCGAGGCCTTGGCGGGGAGGCGACCGCTGCACCAGCTTCGCCCGCACCTCAGCAGGGAGGCGTTCCTCGCCGTCGTCGACTACGCCGACGAGGGCACGTTCGCGCGCACCACCGTCGCCGGGCTGAGGACGCAGATGCCCTCCGAGCGCGCCGTCGAGGCCAGCCTCCGGCTGCTGACGGCGTCGCGGTGGGTCAGCTGCGTGCTCCGCCTCGACAGAACGGACCGGGCGTGGCGCTGCACGGAGGTGTCCGTGCTCGCGCCGTCGGCGCTTCTCGGCCGTTGAGGCCCGGCTGATCGGTAACGACCACGAGTCACGACCGACTCCGTCGATGTGCCTCGGCTCACCCAGCGGGGATCAGGCCGGGCGGCCGTGGCAGAGCTTGTACTTCTTGCCCGAGCCGCAGGGGCAGGGCGCGTTGCGCGAGACCTTCGTCTTGGCCGTCGCCTGCCTCGTGCCCGACTTGGTGGCCTCGCCGCTCTCATCCGGGGCGGAGTAGGTCAGGTTCTGGTCGGCCTTGCGCTCCAGCCCCTTGGCCAGGGGCGCGTGCTCCTCGACCTTCGCGGGCTTCTCGGCCTCGAGGGAGGCGGTCAGGTCGCCGACAGTGACGGCCTCGCCGTCGTCGTCGGTCACCAGCTCGACCTCTACCTCCTCCTCGGCCGGGCGGACCTTGACCTCGAGGTTGAAGAGGAAGCCGACGACCTCCTCCATGAAGGCCTCCATCATGGCGTTGAACATGTCGCCGCCCTCGCGCTGGTACTCGACCAGCGGGTCGCGCTGCGCCATCGCCCGCAGCCCGATGCCCTCGCGGAGGTAGTCCATCTCGTACAGGTGCTCGCGCCACTTGCGGTCCAGCACCGTCAGGAGCACCTGGCGCTCCAGCTCCCGCATCGTGTCGGCGCCCAACTGCTCCTCGCGCGCGTCGTACGCGGCCAGCGCGTCCTCCTGCACGAGCTCGATCAGCTCATGCTGCTCCGGCAGCTCGTCGGCCAGGTCGTCGACCTTGACGGTGGACGGGTAGAGGGTCTTCAACTCCGTGACCATGGTCTCGATGTCCCACTCCTCCGGGATCCCCGAGGTGTGGGTGCGCACGACGTCGGCGACGACCCGCTTGCAGGTGCCGCGCAGCTGCTCGGAGACGTCCGCGCCGTCGAGCACGCTGCGTCGGTCGCCGTAGATGGCGTGCCGCTGGCGGTTCATCACGTCGTCGTACTTCAGGACGTTCTTGCGCATCTCGAAGTTCTGCGCCTCGACCTGCTTCTGCGCGCCCTCGATGGACTTCGAGACCGACTTCATGTCGATCGGCACGTCGTCGGGCACCTTCATCATGAGGAGGGCGCGCTCGAGCAGCTCCGGCCGGAAGAGCCGCATGAGGTCGTCGCTCAGCGACAGGTAGAAGCGGGACTCGCCCGGGTCGCCCTGACGGCCGGAGCGGCCGCGCAGCTGGTTGTCGATGCGCCGCGACTCGTGGCGCTCGGAGCCGACGACGTAGAGGCCGCCGGCCTCGACCACCTCGTCGTGCTCGACCTCGACCTGCTCCTCGAGCGCGGCGAGCGTCTCGGCCCACGCGGCCTCGTACTCCTCGGGCGTCTCGACGGGGTCGAGGCCCTGCTTCCGGAGCTGAAGGTCGGCCAGGAACTCGGGGTTGCCGCCGAGCATGATGTCGGTTCCTCGGCCCGCCATGTTGGTCGAGACGGTGACGGCACCCTTGCGACCGGCCTCCGCGACGATCGCGGCCTCACGCTCGTGATGCTTGGCGTTCAGCACCTGGTGCGGCACCCCCGCGCGCTTCAGCAGCCCGCTCACCAGCTCCGACTTCTCGACGGAGGCCGTTCCTATGAGGATGGGCTGGCCCTCGGCGTGGCGCTCGACGACATCGGCGACGATGGCCTCGTACTTCGCCTCCTGCGTGCGGTAGATCAGGTCGGGCTGGTCGACGCGGATCATCGGCCGGTTGGTCGGGATCGGGATGACGCCCAGGCCGTAGATCTTCTGGAACTCGGACTCCTCCGTCTTGGCGGTGCCCGTCATGCCCGCCAGCTTGTCGTACATGCGGAAGTAGTTCTGGAGCGTGATCGTGGCGAGCGTCTGGTACTCGTCCTTGATCTGCACGCCCTCCTTCGCCTCGAGCGCCTGGTGGAGGCCCTCGTTGTAGCGGCGGCCGTGCAGCGTGCGGCCGGTGTGCTCGTCGACGATGAGCACCTCGCCGTCGCCCGCGATGACGTAGTCCTTGTCGCGCTTGAACAGCTCCTTGGCCTTGATGGAGTTGTTCAGGTA
>DAONOU010000144.1:0-6881 GCA_035409265.1 Arachnia sp.
GAGCAGCGCCGCGGCCTCCACGCGGCGCGGCACGCGCGCTCCCGCGGCGAGGTAGGCGGGCTCGGCCCAGCCCTCCACCTCGACGGGCTCCAGCTCCCCCGCCGCGACCAGCTCCGCGACCGCCGCCCGCGCCGTCGCCGACTTCAGGCGCGGGTGGTCGGCGAGGTCGTCGAGCGTCGCGACGCCGTACGCGACGGAGGCGCGACGCACGAGCTCAACGATGGCGTCGTGCCGCGGGATCCCGACCCTCGCCTCCGCGGGCAATGCCTCCGCGACGGCGTATCTCCTCTCGAACCGCTGGCGCCCGGTCACGACGAGGTCGCCGTGGCGGAACAGCCAATCTGCAGCGATCCGCACGTCGTTGCGGTTCCACCAGCCCCCGCCCAGGGAGACGTTGGCCGGGTGCTCCAGGTCGCGGACCCGGATCTCGCCGCGCTCGGCAACCTCGGCGAGCACCTCGTCGATCAGCGTGCCGCGCTCCGCCGCCCACTCGCGGAACCCGTCGCGCGCCGGGGACTCCCTGCGCCACGCCCACAGCGGCCAGTCCGCCACCGGCAGGACGGCCGCCTCGTGTGCCACGTACTCGGTGTAGCGACCGAACCCCTTTCCGGTGTCGTGGTGCAGCAACCGATCGAGGTCGGAGCGGTCGTACGGGCCGACTCGCGCGAGCAGCGGCAGGTAGTGCGCGCGCTCGAAGACGTTGACCGAGTCGATCTGCAGGACCCCGAGCCGCGAGATGGCGCGGTTCAGCGCCGCGGTACCCACCACCCGCGGCCGGGGCGAGGCCAGCCCTTGGGCGGCGACGGCGATCCTGCGGGCGGCGGCAGCGGTGAGTCTCTTGGCCATCGCCGCAGACTAGCGGTCGCCACCGACAAGACGGCGTAGGGTCGGCGCATGACGATGGCGTGGGCGGCCGGGGCGGCGGTGGTCGCCGCCGCCGTCTGGGCGCTCCTGGTCCCGCGCATCACCGTCGACGATCCCGAGGCGCCCGACCTGGCCGCGCTCGTCACAGCGCGATCCACGCTCATCGTCGGCGTCGCCGCGCTGGCCTGCGGGCTCGCGCTCTGGAGGGAACCGCCGACGGCATGGCTGCTCTGGGGTCCCTACCTCGGGCTGGGCGCGCCGCTGGTCGCCGTGGATCTCCGCACCACGTTCCTCCCCCGGCGGCTGCACTACGTGGCGCTCGCCGGGGTGACCGCCGGCGGCGCGGCCCTCGCCGTCGTCTCGCCGCGCGCGGCGCTCGGCGCGGCCGTCGGCGCCGCTGCGGCGTTCGCCTTCTTCTCCCTCGCCTGGCGGCTGACCACGAACCTGGGCTTCGGCGACGTGCGCCTCGCGCTGCTGATCGGCGCGGTCGCGGGACACGCCGGCGTCGCCGCGTGGACGACGGCGCTGCTGGCGGGCACCGTCCTGGGCGCGCTGCACGGGATCGGGCATGCGCTCTGGGCGCGTCGCGACCCGGAAAGGCCGCAGCACTTCGCCTACGGCCCCGCGCTCTGGCTGGGGCCGATCGTGGCGGCGCTCTGGGCCTGAGAGCCCGCCTACAGCTGCGTGGCGGCGATCCAGGCGTCGAGCGTGGCCGCGGCGCGGCCCGAGTCGATCGCCTCCTTGGCATCGGCCAGCGGCTGCTCGAGCTGCTCCAGCAGCTCCCGCACCGTCGAGATGCCGCGGTACGCCAGCAGTGCGGCCGCGGCGTTCAGCACGACGATGTCGCGCACCGGGCCCGGCTTTCCCTCGACGACGTCGCGGACCACCTGCGCGTTGTGCGCGGCGTCGCCTCCGGTCAGGTCGTGCGGCGCGGCGGCCTCGAGGCCGAGCGCCGTCGGGTCTAGCGAGGTGCGGTGCACGCGCCCCTCGGCCACCAGCCAGACGTCCGATTCGGAGGTCGTGGTGAGCTCGTCGAGGCCGTCGAAGCCGCGGAACACCAGGCCTCGGGTGCCGCGCTCGGCGAGCACGCGCGCGATCACCGGGGCCACGCCGTCGTTGGCCACGCCCAGCGCCATGGCGCGCGGGCGGGCGGGGTTGGCGAGGGGGCCGAGGAAGTTGAACGTCGTCTGAATGCCCAGCTGCCTGCGCACGCCGGCCACGTTCTTCATCGACGGGTGGTACTGCTGGGCAAACAGGAAAGAGATGCCGACGTGTTCCAGAATCGCGGCCTGCTTCGCGGGCTCGACGTCGATCTTCACGCCGAGCGCCTCGAGCGTGTCGGCGGTGCCCGCCATCGACGACGCGGCCCGCGCGCCGTGCTTGATCACCTTCGCGCCCGCGCCCGCGGCCACGATCGCGGCCATCGTCGAGACGTTGACGGTGTTGGCCCGGTCGCCGCCGGTGCCGACGATGTCGACGGCGTCGGGGTCCAGCGCCAGCGGGGTCGCGTTGGCGAGCATCGCCTCCGCGAGGCCTGCGATCTCGTCCTCCGTCTCGCCCTTGGCGCGCAGCGCGGTGAGCAGTGCGGCGATCTGCACCTCGGAGGCCCGGCCCGCGAAGATCTCGTTGAGCGCCCAGGTGGCGGCGCCGGACTCGAGGCCCTCGCGCCGGACGAGGCCGGTGAGGATGTCCGGCCAGGTGTATCCGCTCACTGGGCGGCGGGCTGCGCCAGCCGGGCGCGAATCAGGGTGGCGACCTGGGTGGGCAGCGTCACCGGGTCGACGGGGAAGCCGACCACGGCCTCGGCGCGCGACCACGAGGCGAGCCAGGCGTCGGCCTCGCGGCTGACCAGCAGCAGCACCGGCGCGGAGTCCGCGTACTCCTCCTTGATCTGGTGCGCCACGCCGAAGCCGCCGGAGGGCTGGGCGTTGCCGTCGAGGATGAGCAGCGCGTAGTCGGTGCCCGCGTCGAGTGTGCGGAGCACCGCGGCCTGCGTGGCCACCTCGAACACCTCAATCTCGGGAAGATCGGCAGCCACCCGCTTGCCGAGCGCGAGCCGGACCTGGTCGCGGACCGTCCGGTCGTCGGAGTAGACCAGCACCTTCGCGGGGGTGTCACTCATGGGAACTTTCCTTCGTGTCCGGGCCGTCGGCGGGGTGGCCGACGTCGTCTCTGGGGGTCATCGTAGCGGCCTGCCTGGCCCGCAGCGCCTCCTCCCTGTCCAGCGCGCGGTCGACCCGGCGCGCCTCTCTCTGGGAGTCCTTCACCCACTGGTAGAAGATCGTGCCCATCGCGAAGATGGCCGTGAGGTCTCCGGTCGCCCACATCAGCGCGCCCGCCCAGGTCTGGTCCGCCAGCGGCGTGAGCCCCCACCCGCGCTCGAACGCGAGGTACCACTCCTCCGCGATCAGCCTGCTGGATCCCATCAGCGTCACGCCGAGGAAGGCGTGGAAGGGCATGGTGAGGAAGAAGAGCAGGATGCGGATGGGGTACGGCATCTTGATCGGCACCGGGTCCACCGCGAGCAGCGGGAAGAAGAACAGGCAGCCGACGACGAGCAGGTACATGTGCAGGGTGTCGTGCCAGAAGTCGTTACGCAGCGTGATGTCGTACCAGTCCGAAAGGTAGAGCACCCACGGGTAGGCGATCATCAACAGCGTCGTCAGCGGCGGGAAGAGCAGCACCTTCGCGGGTGTCGAATGCAGCACCGCGAGCAGGAGCGCCCGAGGTCGCTTCGGCAACGCGCGCAGCGCCAGCGTGACGGGGGCGCCGAACACCAGGAAGACCGGGGCCACCATGTTCAACAGCATGTGCTGGATCATGTGCACCCAGAACAGCACCGTGTCGTAGACGCCGAGGAAGCTGAACAGCGCGACGAAGACCGCGCCGAGGCCGACGACGACGAACGAGATGGTGCGATAGACGGGCCACTTGTCTCCGCGCACGCGCAGCGTCCGCACGCCCCAGAGGTACAGGCCCGCGGCCACGATCAGCCCCACCAACGGGAGCCACGGGAACTCCCAGGCGGTGAAGAAGCGGGACCCGACCAGCGGGATAATGTCGTCGTCCGGCTTGGCGTGCAGCGGTAGGAACATCACGCCCAACATAGCGCGGATTATCGCACCCGGCACCGACCCCCCTGTCCCGGGGTCGCCTTAAGTTTCGCGTCCGGCGTGACCAACCGGGCTTTTGCGGCAATAATGACCCCGTGGCCACGAAACATGAGACTTTGAGCGCTCCGGCGGAGCTCCCGACCGGCGCGATCCATCCGATCCCCGCAGCCCGCCTGAACCGGCCGGAAGGACGACCCGACAAGGTCTCCGTCGGTGTGATCGTCTGGCTCGCCAGCGAGCTGATGTTCTTCGCCGCTCTGTTCGCCGCCTACTTCTGGACGCGGCAGCTCACGGGCGAGATGGCGGCCGCCGCGGGCACGACGTCGCTCTGGGACCAGAACACGCCGCACCTCGACCCGTTCTTCGCGAGCATCAACACCGCGATCCTCGTGCTCAGCTCCGTGACCTGCCAGATCGCGGCCAACGCCGCGGAGGCCAACCGCGTCACGGGCTCGTGGCTCAACCCGACGAAGTGGGGCCTCCGCGAGGGCTTCATCGTGACCGCCATCCTCGGCTCGGTCTTCCTCGCTGGCCAGGTGTGGGAGTACTTCACGCTCTTCAGCGAGGGCCTCACCATCCAGACCAACCAGTACTGGTCGCTGTTCTTCCTGGCAACGGGCTTCCACGGCCTGCACGTTCTCGGCGGCGTCGTCGCCATGTGGTTCGTGCTCGCCCGGTCCTACATGACGCAGACGCACACGCACGAGCAGACCGTCGGCGCCCACGTGGTCTCGTACTACTGGCACTTCGTCGACGTCATCTGGATCCTCCTGTTCGGCGTCCTCTACTTCCTCCGCTGACCACAGAGACCATGGAGAGATCACCCGTGACGTTCCTCACCAGCCTCAGGCGACACTCTGTCGCTCGGCCCGCGCTCCTGCTGCTGGCCCTCCTCGTCGTCGGCCTGAGCTACTCGGTCGTGTCGCCGCAGCAGTCGTCGGCCGAGACGTCCAAGACCCAGCAGATCGAGGAGGGCAAGGCCCTCTTCGACTTCACCTGCTCCTCCTGCCACGGCTTGAACGCCGAGGGGACGACCCAAGGACCGACGCTGATCGGCGTCGGCGCGGCCGCCGTCGACTTCCAGATGGGCACCGGGCGCATGCCCGCTGCCCGCCAGGAGGCCCAGCTGCCCGCCCGCAAGGTCAACTACACCCAGGAGCAGATCGAGTCCGTGGCGGCCTACGTCGCGTCGCTCGGCCCCGGCCCGGCCATCCCCGAGGAGAGCCAGTACTCGCCCGAGGGCCTGAGCGAGGAGGAGATCGCCCGCGGCGGCGCGCTCTTCCGCGCCAACTGCTCCGCCTGCCACGGCATCATCGGCGGCGGCGGCGCGATGCCGCACGGCGCCTTCGCGCCGTCGCTCACCGAGACCACCCCGGTCCACATCTACGAGGCCATGCGGTCGGGGCCGCAGCAGATGCCCACGTTCTCGAAGGCCGTCATGGACGACCAGAGCGCGCGCGAGATCATCGCCTACCTGCGCGAGGCCAACGACCAGCCCAACCACGGCGGACTGACGATGGGCGAGGCCGGGCCGGTGTCGGAGGGCTTCTGGGCCTTCGTCATCGGCATCGGCGGACTCGCCATCGTCGCCACCTGGATCGCCAAGAAGGGGGCCCGCGCCCGATGAGCCACGACAACCTGCCCGTCAAGGACCCGGACCTGGGCCACAGCGTCCCCGATCCCGGCCTCGAGGAGCACGTCGAGCGCTACGCCGACGTCAACGAGGGCGCCGGCAACCGCGCCTACGGCGCCATCCTCCTGATGCTGGCCGCCGTGCCGGTGCTGGCCATCGCGTTCGTGGTGATCTACTTCGCCGTGCCGCGCGGCACCTACGTCAGCTTCGGCATCCTCCACGCCGACGCCATGAACGTCGGCCTCGGCGTCACCGCGGGCCTCGCGGTCACGCTGATCGGCGTGGCTGTCATCCAGTGGGCGCGCGTGCTCATGGGCGATCACGAGTCGATCGACGAGCGCCACACGGCCGCGTCGTCGGACGAGGTCCGCGCCGAGGTCGCGCAGCAGTTCTCCGACGGCGTCGAGCAGTCCGGCGTGAAGCGCCGCAAGATGATCCTCGGGGCCCTCGGCGGCGCCGTCGGCATCTCGCTGGTTCCCGCCGTCGTGATGTTCGCCGACATGGGCCCGCACCCCACCAAGAAGGTGCGCCAGCAGACCATCGAGAAGACCATCTGGGCCGCCGAGATCCGCCTGCTGAACGACGAGAACTGGATCCCGCTGCGCGCCGAGGACCTCGAGATCGGCCAGCTGGTCAACGCGCAGCCGGAGAACCTGCTGGAGCTGCACGGCGTCGAGCTGCAGCAGCAGAAGGCGAAGGCCGCGATCATCGTCGTGCGCATGGACCCCGAGTCCATCAAGATCCCCGAGTCACGCAAGGACTGGCACGTCTCCGGCATCCTCGCCTACTCCAAGATCTGCACGCACGTCGGCTGCCCCATCTCGCTGTGGGAGCGCCAGACGCACCATCTGCTGTGCCCCTGCCATCAGTCGACGTTCGACCTCAGCAACAGCGGCGTCGTCGTGTTCGGGCCCGCCGCCCGGTCGCTGCCGCAGCTGCCGATCCGCGTCAACGAGCAGGGCTACCTCGTCGCGCAGAGCGACTTCACGGTACCGGTCGGCCCCAGCTTCTTCGAGCGGGACTCCCGCAACGACTTCAAGGATGGTGACCAGTGATGGCCAAGCCCACGAGCGTCGCGGACTCCTCCCCCGCCGTCGAGGCGACCGAGGCGCCGGCTGAGCGTCCGATGCCCGCCACCGGAGCCCTGCGCTGGGCCGACGAGCGGCTCGGCCTCGGCAAGATCGGCAAGGCCGGCCTGCGCAAGGTGTTCCCGGACCACTGGTCGTTCCTGCTGGGCGAGATCGCGCTCTACTCGTTCATCATCCTGCTGC
>DAONOU010000145.1:0-6855 GCA_035409265.1 Arachnia sp.
AAGTACTGATCAATCTCCACGCGATCCACAACGCCCCAGAGGTGTGGGACAACCCAACTCAGTTCTGTCCAGCTCGATGGCAGGACGGCGTAGCCGCACCTCGGGAGTACCTGCCCTTTGGTCGCGGCAGATCCGCGTGTCCGGGCCAGATGCCAGCCATGGCGGCCGTAAGCTCCATCACGCAGTACATCGTTGCCCGCTATGAATTGAAGGCCGCCACCCGCGGCACTCCGATGGTACGCACTCTGCTAGCTCCTCCAAGAGGCGAGCTAACTCTCAGGGCACGGTAGAGAGCTTGCAGGCCCCGACGGGTTCCGAGCCCTCTCTTGCTAGAAAGTCCCCTGCCACGCAAGGGGGCCAACCAGAAAGACCCGAGATGAAGAGTGACCTCCGACGCTCCGCACGTCGGAGCCTGGTGGCGTCGAACGCCCTGGATGCCGGCGGCCGATCGATCTTCGGGTTCGCCACGGATGTCATCGCCGTATCGGTGCTCGGCGCGTCGACGGCCCAGATGGGTCTGCTCAACGCGGCCGGGATGGTGGCCTTTCTTTTCCTGGCTGCTCCCGTCGGCGTCCTCGTCGACCGTGCGAGCTCGCGGTCGACGCTCGTCATCAGCTCCCTGGCCAAGGCGACGCTCGCCGGACTCGCCGCCGCGCTGCTCCTTTCAGCGACGATGACCTTCGGGGTGCTGCTGGTCATCGTCGTGACATTCGGCGTCTTCTCCCTCATCACCGAGACCAGCCAGGTCGCAGCGGTCCCGCGCGTGGAGAAGAAGACTCGGATCGCGGCGTTGGCGGGCACGCTCGAGGCGTGGGACAACGGGCTCGGCATCGTGATCCCCGCTGCTGCGGCGGTCGCATTGACCTACGTCGCGGGTGGCTGGGTTCTCGCGGCGGCAGCTGCCGTGCTGGCCGTCGCCGCCCTGCTAGCCAGCCGAATCCGCGTTCGTCGAGCCGAGCAAGACGCGACCACGGAGGCGAGGCAGCCGGGCCTGAGTTCGTTCCTCACGGAGTTGAGGGCTGGCGTAGAGCCGTTCCGCACGAGCGCGGCGCTTCGCCGGCTCACGATGTCGACGGTGCTTCTCAACGCATCCCTCGCGATCATCAGCGCAGTGGAGATGGTGTACTTCCTGCAAGTTGTGGGGCTCTCCGTGGCGGTTGTGGGAATCTCTACAACCGTCGGGGCGGTTGGCGGCGCTTTGGGCGCCGGAGTCTCCGGTCGTCTGGTGACGAGGTTCGGGCTGGGCAAGATCGTGCGGGTCACGTCTGTCGTGCTCTTCCTCGCCGCCGGGTTGCTGCTGACCCTCTCCTTGCCCGTTCCGGCGACCGTTCTCACGCTCATCATCTGCGCCCAGTCCTTCATCTGGGGGATGGCGCAGGTCGCGAAGAACGTCGCCGTCTACTCATGGTTCACGACTGTCGTCCCCGTCGACTTGCTGGGGCGAGCCGCGGGGCTTCAACGGACGGCGACCATGGGTGTGATCCCGATCACGAGCCTCGTCGGCGGCCTCCTGGGTTCGTGGAACGTCCTTGGCTCGCTCAGCCTCGGGGCCATCCTGATTCTCGCCTCGGGGGTCTGCGTCTGGACGGTGAGGCCGGAAACCAGACCTGAGCGGTCGGCGGCGTAGCCCCGTCGCCGAAGGGACGCACCGTCGACCAATATCCAGCAGCCCCGCCAATGCATCATCGTGGCTGCAAACGTTCGACCCACGAGGCCAAACCGAACATCGCGTACGTCAGAGTCACATAGTTGACTCTGACGTACGCGATAACCCCCACGCCGTATCGAACCGAACGTTTGCAGCCGCGATAAGGCTTCAGCCCATGCGGATGACGTTGCCCGTGACCCGGTCCGCCGCGCGCGACACGAGGAAGGCGGCGAGGTCGGCGACCTCGTGCGGCTCCGCCACGCTGAAGAAGTGAGGGTCCCGGCGCACCGCCTCGCGGACGTCGTCGGTGACCCAGCCTGTGTCCGTCACGGGCGGATGAATGGCGTTCGCGGTCACGCCGAATGCGCTCAACTCCAGACTGGCCGACATGGTGTAGTTCACCAGCGCCGCCTTCGCCGCGCCGTAGGAGACCTCCTGAGGGAACCCCTTCTCGCCGCCCGAGGTCATGCTGATGATCCGGCCCCAGTCGCCGCCGCGGCGCTGGAGGCCGCGGGCGAACTCGGCGATCAGCAGGGCGCCCGCACGGGCGTCGACGCCGAACTGACGGTCGAACGTGTCCGCCGTCACCCCTCGCAGCGGGCGCCCCGCCCAGTCGACGTCTGCGGAGGTGAAGGTGTCCACAAGCGACGCCGTCGCGTTGTTGACGAGGACGTCGACGGGAGCGAAGGCCTCCTCGGCGGCGTCGAACAGCGCGGGAATGCAGTCGTCGTCCCTGAGGTCGGCGGCGACGGCGATGGCCTGGCCGCCGGCACGCACGATCCGGTCCAGCACCTCGGACGCATCCGCCCGGTGGTTCGCGCGCTGGCGCGCGGGCACGCCGGCATCCGGCGGGTACTCGAAGGCGTGATAGGTCAGGACGACGGCGCACCCGTCCGCCGCGAGGCGCTCGGCGATGGCGGCTCCGATGCCGTGGTTGGCGCCGGTGACGAGCGCGACAGGAGCGGGCTGGTTCATACGCCGGACAGTACTACTCGCTGCGGAGGGCCTCGACGGGGTCCTTACGCGAGGCGGCCGAGGCCGGGAGCAGGCCGGCGAGGGCGGTGAGCGCCATGCTGATCAGCACCAGGATGCCCGCGGCCTGCCACGGCAGCTGGGCGATGTTGGGCACGTCGAAGTTGGAGTAGACGATGGCGTTGGCGGGGATGGTGATCAGGAAGGTGATCGCGACGCCGAGGGCGCCGGCGACGAAGCCGACGATCAGGGTCTCCGCGTTGAAGACGCGGCGGATGTCGCGCTTGCTGGCGCCGATCGAGCGCAGGATGCCGATCTCCTTCTTCCGCTCCAACACCGAGATGTACGTGATCACGCCGATCATGATCGAACTCACCACCAGCGAGATCGCCACGAACGCAATCAGCACGTAGCTGATCATGTTGATGATGTCGGTGACCGAGCCCATCAGCGCGCCGACGAGGTCCGAGTAGGTGATCACGCGATCCTCGAGGCCCTTGGCGCGCATCGCGTCGTTGTAGTCGTCGAGGATGCGGGTGACCTCGGCCTTCGACTCGAAGTCGATGGGGTAGATGTCGATGCGGGAGGGGTTGTCGAAGTCCGCCCACCCGAGCTTTCGGAGGTTGCCCTCGTAGCTCGCGGACTGCGTCGAGGCCATCGACACCAGCAGCTGGGTCAGCTCGTCCCGGTTGCGCTCCATCTTGAACGCATCCATGAACGCGTCCTGGTCGATCCCCATGGCATCCGACATGTTGTCGGCGAGCTGCCCCATGCTGGACTCCAGCGCCGACGAGATCTGCGTCGTGAGCGCGGAGGTGAGTTTCGTGGAGACTTCCCCGATGTAGGCGGCCATCACCTGCTGCATGTAGTCGGCGAGGACACCCTCGAGCTGCTTCTGGAGCGACGACGTGTCGATGTAACCGGCCGCCTCGCCGACCAGCGCCTTGCCCTCGTCGGAGGCCAGGAACAACGGGAAGTTGGTGGCCGCGTCCGTGGGGTCCAGGCCGTTCGCGACGGCGAACGCCAGGTAGGACTGCACCAGGCGCTCGGCCAGGCCCGCGTTCGCGTCGGGCTCCAGCTGCGGCGTCACGGCCCCGAGCAGCGCCTCGCCCTCGGGCGAGGCGAGGAACGCGGGCAGCGTCGTCGCCACGTCCATCGGATCCAGCCCGCCGGCGACGGCGAACGCGACGTAGCCCTCGACGATCCCGGTCACCGCCTCGGTGTCGATGCCCTCCCCCACTGCCGCGAGTAGCTCGCTCGCCTCCGGCGTGGCGAGGAACGCGGGCAGGTTCGTCGCGACGTCGGCCGGATCGAGGCCCGCGGCGGTGGCGAACGCCGCGTAACCCTCGACGAGCTTCGTCGCCAGCTCGGCGACCTGCTCGACATCGGGCGCGGGGGTCGCGCCCGGATCGTCCGCGGGCTTGTCGTCCGCAGGCGGGTCGGCCGGGGCGTCGGAATCGGGGATCCGGATCAGGCTGGAGAGGTCCAGGCCGGCGAGGATCTTGTCGACGTCGAGCGCCGGCATCTTCGACGGGTCGAGCTCCAGGTCCTCGAGGCCGAGGTCCATGCCGGAGAGCCCCGACTCGAGGCCGGACATGTCGAGCTTCAGCTTCGACTGATCGAAGGTGAACGCCTTGGCGATCGCGTCCTCGTCGATACTGAACAGCGAGGAGAAGTCGAACTCGGAGTCGTCGGCCTCCTCACCGAAGCCGCGTCCCGTGAACACGTCGACGGCGGAGTCCGCGAGCTGCTCCTGCACGATCGCCGACGCGGTGGCCCGCTCGACGACGTGCGTGGTCAGCGCCCGCGTGTAGTAGATGCCCGGCGAGAGCCGCGACGAGTCGTCGGTCGGCTTGACGATGCCGGTGATCCGCAGCTCCTCGCCGGCGTCGACGAGCTTCTTGAGCTGCTTCTTGTCCCCGCTACGGTCGGTCCAGACGCCGAACTCGTCGTCGTAGGAGTAGAAGTCCGGGGCCTCGACAAGCTTGAACGTGGACCCCATGATGTCGTCGTAGCTCAGCGCCAAGGGGTCCGGCGGGGTGTCGACCTCCTCCTCGTTCAGCACCTGCTCGACCATCGCGTCGAGCTCGGCGGGGTCGCGGAGCCCCATGGCGTAGAGGGCGAGGTCGCTGACGCCACCGCTGGGGGTGAGTACCAGGACGGTCTCGTCGTAGGCCGTCGGCCAGCGGCCCGCCATGACGTCGAAGTGCGCGTCGACCAGCGACAGGTCCGGCACGAGCTCGCGGAAGACGCCGCTGCTCATCGACGCCGACATCATGCTGGACGCCGCGGCGGACGAGCCGAAGCCCATGGCGTTGAAGACCGCGTCGGGGTTGATCTGTCGCACCTTCTCCGAGGTGTCGGCGGCGAAGATCTGCGGCGTGACGTCGTAGGAGTAGAGGACGCCGTTGACATGCTCGTCGATCCCGCTGTCGCCGCCCTCGAAGAACGCCTTCAGCGACTCGAGGTCGTTGGTGCCGACGCTGGAGAACATCTTCCCCATCACCTGCACCTCGTGCACGTCCGAGGAGCCGTCGCCGCCCTTGCCGCTCGCCTCGTCGACGAGCCCGGCCGAGGCCGCGAGCATGGCCGTCATGTCCATGCCCTGGCGCTGGATGGTCAGGGGGTAGAGCGAGAGGGTGTCCTCCTCCACGCCCTTGATGTAGGCGTTGACCCCGTTGGCGAGCGCCAGGATGGCCGCGATCCCGATGATGCCGATGCTGCCCGCGAACGCGGTCATCAGCGTTCGCCCCTTCTTCGTCATCAGGTTGTTGAACGACAGCGCGACAGCGGTCAGGAACGACATGCTGGTGCGCCGCTGTCTCCGCGGAGACGTCACCGCCCCGGCACCGAGGCCCGCGATGACCGCGGTGGGCTCGTCGCCGTCCGGGTGCTGCGGCGGGGCCGAGGGATCGAAGGGGTCGCTGTCGGCGACGACGACGCCGTCGCTCAGGTGCACGGTCCGGGTGGCGTACTCCTCCGCCAGCTCCGGGTTGTGCGTCACCATGACGACGAGGCGGTCCTTGGCGATGCTGGTGAGCAGCCCCATGATCTGCACGCTGGTGGTGGAGTCGAGCGCACCGGTGGGCTCGTCGGCCAGCAGGATCTCCGGGTCGTTGATCAACGCGCGGGCGATGGCCACGCGCTGCATCTGGCCGCCGGAGAGCTGGTTGGGCCGCTTGTGCGCGTGCTCCCTCAGCCCGACCTCGTCGAGCGCGGCGAGCGCGCGCCGCTTCCGCTCCGCCGGGCTCACCCCCGCGAGGGTCAGCGCCAACTCGACGTTGGCGAGCGCAGACTGGTGCGGAATCAGGTTGTAGCTCTGGAAGACGAACCCGATCCTGTTGTTGCGGTAGGTGTCCCAGTCGCGGTCCTTGTAGTGCGACGTCGGCACGCCGTCGATGATGAGGTTGCCGGAGTCGTAGTGGTCGAGCCCGCCCACCAGGTTGAGCAGGGTCGTCTTGCCCGACCCGGAGGCCCCGAGGATCGCGACGAACTCGTTGTCCCGGAAGGAGATCGAGACGTCGTTGAGCGCCACCTGTGTGAAGTCGCCCGTCTTGTAGGACTTGCGCACCTCGACGAGCTGGAGCATGTGCACCTTCCTGACTGGGCATCCCAATACTACGGTCCGTCCGAAACCCCCCAATTGGGCCCCTTTTCCCGGAACGGAGGCGCCTTCGTCACCGGGGTCATTGGAGAGCCACTGGGTGCTGGGGCGAAGCAGTCGGACAGCCAAGAGATGAGGCCGGCGGACGAGGAGGCCGCGAGCAGGTTAGGTGGGCGTCGTGTCGACGAGCACCGCAGCAGCACGCAAGCCAGGGAAAACGCTCGTCGGCACGTGGGCGGGAGCGGCCTTCTCGGCCGCCGGGCGGAGGTGGCGCGTCCGGCCCGCCCCAGCCCGTGGCACTCTTGAAGGCATGGAGTTCGTCACGCGCCTCGTCGCAACCGCCATCGCTACCGCCGTCGCCGTCTGGCTCGTCCCCGGCATCAACCTGACCGCGTCCGACACCCAGGGCAAGATCCTGACGCTGCTCGGCGTCGCGCTCGCCTTCGGGGTGGTCAACGGCGTCGTCGCCCCCATCGTCAAGGTGCTCGGCGCGTGCCTGATCGTGCTGACGCTGGGCTTCTTCCTCCTGGTCATCAACGCTCTGATGCTGCAGCTGACGTCCTGGCTCGCGGGCGTCGTCGGCCTCGGCTTCCACGTCGACGGCTTCTGGCCGGCCTTCTGGGGCGCGCTG
>DAONOU010000146.1:0-6803 GCA_035409265.1 Arachnia sp.
CGCGCCCTCGCCGCCGCCGGACTCGACGACGTCGGGGTACAGCGTGCCCTGCACGAGGAAGTCGACGCCGCGCTCCCCCGCGAGCTCGCGGGCCTGCGCCTCGAACGTGCGGATGAACTCGCGGCCGATGATCTTGCGCTTCTCCTCGGGGTCGCTGACCCCTGCCAGCGCGGTGAGGAAGCGTTCGCGCTCGTCGGCGACGACGAGATCGACGCCGGTGACGGCCACGAAGTCCTTCTTCACCTGTTCGGCCTCGCCCTCACGGAGCAGGCCGTGGTCGACGAAGACGCAGGTCAGCTGCGCGCCGACCGCCTGCTGGACGAGTGCGGCGGCCACGGCCGAGTCGACGCCGCCGGACAGGCCACAGAGCACGCGGCGGTCGCCGACCTGCGCCCGGATCGCCTCGATCGCCTCGGAGACCATGTTCTCCGGCGTCCAGTCCGGGGTCAGGCCGGCGATGTTGTAGAGGAAGTGTTCGAGCACCTGCTGGCCCCACTGGCTGTGCAACACCTCGGGGTGCCACTGCACGCCCGCGAGGCCGCGCTCGAGGTCCTCGAACGCGGCCACGGGGGCGCCGGCGGTGCGGGCGAGCACCTTGAAGCCCTTGGGCGCCTTGCAGACGGAGTCGCCGTGGCTCATCCAGACGTTCAAGGTGTTCGGCATGCTCTCGAGCAGACAGCCGCGGTCGTTGATCGACAGCGACGTGCGGCCGTACTCGCGCTGACCGGTCTGGGCGACGGTGCCGCCCAGCGCCTGCGCCATCGCCTGGAAGCCGTAGCAGATGCCGAGCACCGGCACGCCCGCCTCCAGGAGGCGCGGGTCGAGCCGCGGCGCGCCGTCCGCGTAGACCGACGACGGACCGCCGGAAAGGATGATGGCGGCGGGGCGCTTGGCCAGGATCGCGTCGGCATCGAGCTTGGAGCTGACGATCTCCGAGTACACGGCGGCCTCCCGCACGCGGCGGGCGATCAGCTGCGCGTACTGGGCGCCATAGTCGACGACGAGTACCGTCTCGTGGGCAGTCATGCGCCAGAGTGTATTACCAACGGCGCGACGACGACGAAGCGCGAACGGCGGAGGGGACGCGCCGCCCGGACGCGTCCCCTCCGCCGTCGGGCGGTCAGTGCGAGATCGCCTCCCCGGCGCCCGCGCCGGTCAGAGAGCGGACCTCCATCTCGACCGCCAACTCCTCGTCGCCTCGGACAGGCGAGGTGATGGTCCCGATCCAGCCGGCGAGGAAGGCCAGCGGCACGGAGATCAGCGCGGGGTTGGTCAGCGGGAACCAGGCGAAGTTCACGGCCTCGCCCAGCATCGCCGTCTTGGAGCCGGAGATCGACGGCGAGAACACGATCAGCACGATCGAGCTGACAAGGCCTGCGTAGATGCTCCACACCGAGCCGCGGGTGTTGAACCGCTTCCAGTACATCGTGTAGAGGATCGACGGCAGGTTGGCCGAGGCCGCCACCGCGAACGCCAGCGAGATCAGGAAGGCGATGTTCTGGCCGTTGGCGAGGATGCCGCCGAGGATCGCGAGGACGCCGATGACCACCGACGTGATCCGCGCGACCTTGACCTCCTTCTCCGGCGACGCCTTGCCGTCCTTGATGATGGAGTTGTAGACGTCGTGCGCGAACGACGCCGACGCGGTGATCGTCAGGCCCGCGACGACCGCGAGGATCGTGGCGAACGCGACGCCGGAGATGACGCCCATGAAGATCTCGCCGCCGAGGTGCAGCGCGAGCAGCGGGGCCGCCGAGTTCGCCGCACCGGGCGCCGCGACGATCGCCTGCTGGCCGACGAGCTTCGCCGCGCCCATGCCCATGATCAGGGTCATGAGGAAGAAGATGCCCACGAGCACGATGGCCCAGACGGCCGAGCGCCGGGCCTCCTTCGCCGTCGGCACCGTGTAGAAGCGCATCAGCACGTGCGGCAGGCCCGACGGGCCGGCCACCAGCGCGATGGACAACGAGAGGAACGACAGCTTCGTCCAGATCGTCGCGCCGTACTGCTGCATGGGCATCAGGATGTCCTTGCCGTTGCCGACGGCGGGGTCCAGCGCCGCCTGCTGCGCGGAGGTCAGCAGCGCGGACAGGTTGAATCCGCTGTGCATCAGCACGAGCACCGTCATGACCGCCGCGCCCGTGACCAGCAGCACGGCCTTGATCATCTGCACCCAGGTGGTGCCCTTCATGCCGCCGATCAGCACGTAGACGACCATCAGCGCGCCGACGAGCGCGATCACCAGCGCCTGCATGGACTTGTCCGAGACGCCGAGCAGCAGCGCGACGAGGCCGCCCGCGCCCGCCATCTGCGCGAGCAGGTAGACGAACGAGATCACGAGCGTCGACGTCGCGGCCGCGGTGCGGACCGGCTTCTGGTTCATCCGGAAGCTGAGCACGTCGGCCATCGTGTACTTGCCGGTGTTGCGCAGCGGCTCGGCGACGAGGTAGAGCGCGACGATCCAGGCGACGAAGAAGCCGACCGAGTACAGCAGGCCGTCGTAGCCGTAGAGCGCGATGGCGCCGGTGACGCCGAGGAACGCGGCGGCCGACAGGTAGTCGCCGGTGATGGCCAGGCCGTTCTGCCTGCCCGAGAACGCGGCGCCGCCGGTGTAGAAGTCCGAGGCCTTCTGCTTCTGGCGCGTCACGATGATGACGATGGCCATCGTCGCGATCACGAAGACCGCGAAGACGGCGATGTTGATCGCGGGGTTCCCGTACGAGGTGGTGTCGAGGAGGGTCATCGCGCGGTTCCTTCCAGCTCGGCCTTGAGCGCGGTGGAGATCGGGTCGAGCCGCTTGTCGGCGAAGCGGACGTAGAGGGCGGTCCAGACCCAGGTCACGGCGAACTGGAGCAGGCCGAGCGTCATGCCGATGCTGAGCGCGCCGAAGAGGGGCCGGCCCATGAACTCGGGCAGGAAGATGGAGAGCACGACGTAGACGAAGTACGACGCGAGTCCGGCGATGGTCATGGGGAAGGCGAAGCCGCGGAAGGTGCTGCGCAGCTTCGCGAACTCGGGAGTGCGGGCCATCGCGTGAAAGCCCATGGGGTGTTCGGTGGAGGATGAGTCCGGACCGGGACGTCCGGGATCGAGATGCGTCATGAGGGGCGCTCCTATTGTTCCGGTGGGCCGCCGTTGGCCCAGGATTGAGGAGACTATAGGTGACATCCTCCAAAATTCTGAATCAGATTTTGTATGGTCCACTCGTATAAATTTGCCAATTCACCTTCCACTAGGGCCGATACCCCCTGGGGTGTCAAGAAATCCCTGGTCGAGACCCGGGCAAGAAAAACGCGCCCGGCAGGGAGGCCTGCCGGGCGCGAGTGGGTCGAACGGGTCAGTTGTCGATGAGGCCCTCGAAGAGGACGGTGGAGAGGTAGCGCTCGCCGAAGTCCGGGAGGACGACGACGATGAGCTTGCCCGCGTTCTCCGGCCGGGCGGCGACCTCGGCCGCGGCCGACAGCGCGGCGCCGGACGAGATCCCGACGAGCAGGCCCTCCTCGGTGGCGGCGCGGCGCGCGAACTCGACGGCCTGGTTGATGTTGCGCGGGAGCACCTCGTCGATCACGGAGCGGTCGACGATCTCGGGGATGAAGTTGGCGCCCAGGCCCTGGATCTTGTGCGGGCCGGGCTGGCCGCCGCTCAGCAGCGGGGACTCCTCCGGCTCGACGGCGATGATCTGCACCTCGGGCTTGCGCTCCTTGAGCACCTGGCCGACGCCGGAGATGGTGCCGCCGGTGCCGACGCCAGCCACGACGATGTCGACCTGGCCCTCGGTGTCGTTCCAGATCTCCTCCGCGGTGGTCTTGCGGTGGATGGCGACGTTGGCGGGGTTGGCGAACTGGCGGGCGAGGACGCCGCCGCGCTCGGCCGCGATCTCGTTGGCCTTCTCGACCGCGCCGCGCATGCCCTGCGGGCCGGGGGTCAGCACCAGCTCGGCGCCGTAGGCGCGCAGCAGCGCGCGCCGCTCCAGCGACATGGTCTCGGGCATCGTGAGGACGACGTTGTAGCCGCGGGCGGCGCCGACCATGGCCAGCGCGATGCCGGTGTTGCCGGAGGTGCCCTCCACGATCGTGCCGCCGGGCTGCAGCTCGCCGGAGGCCTCGGCGGCGTCGATGATGGCGGCGCCGATGCGGTCCTTCACCGAGTTGGCCGGGTTGTAGAACTCCAGCTTGGCTGCGACGGTGGCGTTGTCGCCGACGACGCGGTTCAGCTTCACGAGGGGGGTGCGGCCGATGACGGCCGTCACGTCAGGGTAAATGCTCATGCCACGGCCAACCGCCGACCCCGCCCATCTATTCCCTTCCCGCGAATCCGGTCTCTCGGGGCGGGGTGGCGTGACTACCCGGCCGTGATCCGGAGGTCGCGGCGGAGGAACAGCGGCAGGCCCGCGGCGAGGCAGGCGACGGTGCCGACGGCGAGCCAGACGGGCTGCCACCACTCGGCGCCGCGCATCAGCGGCGGGCCGTACAGGTAGGCCCGGAACGGGGACCACCAGCCCGAGGCCTCCTCGCCCGCGGCGAGCAGCAGGGTGTACCCGAAGTAGCCCGCGACGGCGAGCCCCGTCGTCGCCCACACGGCGACCGACGAGCGCCCCGTCGCCGCCGACAACAGCAGCGCGAAGGCGCCGAAGAACCAGCCGAGCAGCGTCGCGAGCACGCAGGCCCAGGCGAGGTTGGCGATCGAGACGTCCACGCCCGCCATCGCGATGCCGGCCCACGTGCCGAGGAACATCGCGACGGTGACGATCAGCACGTACAGGGCCGAGGCCGCCGCGACCGTCGCGTACACGCGGGCCCGCGAGATCGGCTGGGCGAGCAGCAGCGACATCCGGCGGAGGCGCTCCTCCCCCGCGATGCCCGACGACGCGGCCACCGTCGCGACGAGGATCACCGCCGCGGGCAGCATCATCCCGAAGCTCTCCAGGTGCAGGAAGCCCGCCGGCGTGCCGAGGTCGCCGCCGCCGAACAGGTCGAGCATCGTCTGCGGGAACGTGCCGGCGAAGTCGCCCATGGCCGCGCTCAGCGCCTCGTACATCAGCGGCATGGCCATGCCCATCAGCAGCCCCATGAGCAGGACGACGGAGACCAGCAGGCCGCGCTGCGCGGCCAGCCGCAGCCCGAGCAGCGACGGCGTCCGGCCCTCGATGGACACGCCACCCGGATCCGGGGAGGCATGCCGCGCCGCGCTCCGCCGGGGCCGCACGGCCAGCGCTGAGGCGCCGGCCTTGAGCCTCGCCAGCAGCGAGGAACCCGACTGCGCGAGCCGCAGCTCGCGCGCCCGGAACCCGATGCCGCCGAGCGCGATCAGCGCCGCGGCGCCGCCGAGCAGCAGGGCGAGGTGCCCGCCGTCGACCCCGTTGACGAGCGGCTTCGTGCCGTTGAACCAGGTCCAGGGGATCCAGTCGGCGGCGTCCTCGCGCCAGAGCGGCAGGAGCCCGGAGCCGAGCCAGCCGAGCACCATGACGGCGGCGGCCAGCCCCGCGGCGACCCCCTTTCGGCCCGTCGCGGCCCCGACGGCGAGGGCGAGCGCGGCGTGGAAGACCGCGCACGCCGTCAGGTGCGCGACGAGCGCGAACAGGTGCGCGTCGCCGACCTCCGTGCCGACGACGAGCGGCGCCAGCTCGGCGGCCGCCCACAGCACCGCGCCCCCGGCGACGAGCAGCAAGACCATCGCGGCGCCGCGGCCGAGGAGGTACGCGACGCGGGACACCGGCGCGGCGAGCACCAGGTGCAGCGTGCGGTCCTGCTCCTCGCCGGCTACGGCCTGCGCGCCGATCGCGATGGCCACCCCGACGAACGCGAGCGCGCCGATCGAGGCGAGCATCTCGTTGTAGGCGATGATCGCGGCGTCGGCGTTGTGCGGGACGCCCATCAGCGCGCGCACGGCCTCGGGCAGCTTGTCGTAGATGCTGAGGTCGAGCTCGGCGTAGATGGCGAGGGCCATCACCAGCATGGCGGCCACGACGGCGGCCGTGATCAGGAGCCCCTTCCACCCGGTCGCGAGGCCCCGCCGGAGGACGGCGGCGTTCACGACTCGTCCTTGTAGTAGGTGAGGAAGATGTCCTCGAGCTCGGCCTCCTGGGTGTGGATGTCGCGAAGCCGGGCCTTGGCCGTGACGGCGGCCAGCAGCTGCGCCATGTCGCCGTCGAAGTTCAGCTCGACGCGGTCCGCGCGGAGGTCCAGGTCCCTGATCCCCCGCACGCCCGCGAGGTCGTCGGCGGCGAGGGAGCCGTCGACGTCGATCTCGACGCGCCGCATCTTCTTGCGGCGCAGCGCGGCGACCTCCTCGACGGCGATCAGGTGGCCGTGCCGGATGATGCCGACGCGGTCGGCAACGCGCTCGACCTCCGACAGCGTGTGGCTGGAGAGGAAGACGGAGCGGCCGTCGTCGACGACCTCGCGCATCATCGCCCAGAACTCGTGCTGGACGAGCGGGTCGAGGCCGGCGTTCGGCTCGTCCAGGATGAGCAGCTCCGGCTTGTGCATGAACACCGAGATCAGGCCGATCTTCTGCCGGTTACCCGTCGACAACTCGCCCACGCGCTTGTCGAGCGTCGCACCCAGGCGCTCGGCGAGCTGCAGCGCGTAGCCCCAGTCGACGCCGCCGCGCAGGCCCGCGAAGAACCTCAGCGTCTCCTGGCCGGTCATCGACGGCCAGAGCGCCAGGTCGGGCGGCAGGTAACCGAGGCGCTGCCGGTGCGCGACCTCGCGCGGGGCCGCGCCGAGCACCGTCGCCGTCCCCGACGTCGGGTTCAGCTCGCCCATCAGCACGCGGATGGTCGTCGACTTGCCCGCGCCGTT
>DAONOU010000147.1:0-1723 GCA_035409265.1 Arachnia sp.
CGCCCCGGTCGCCGACAGGACGTCCGCCGAGATCATGGCCCGCTACCACGACGAGCTGGCCGGCGGCGTCGACGCGGCCGCGGCCCTCGCCCGCGCGACGGCCGACCGCCCCGAGGCCGGGTCCTTCTCACACTTCGGCTCGAACTGGCGTGCCAGCGGCTAACCGGTCACCATTTCCGCGATCGTGACGATGCCCCAACCGTCTGGGGCCTGCGTCCAGCCCACACGTTCGTCCGAGCAATAGACCCAAGGGAACGCATCAGGGGCATCAATAGTCTTGAGCGCCCCGGACACGCTGTCGTAGATCACCACCGTGTCACCCCCGATATCGGCGTTGTAGGGCGTGAACAGCACCTTCCCGTCACACACCGCGAGGTCCGTGAACTCACGGCCCTCCGGAGCCGGCCCCGGAATCCGCGCCACAGGCGTGCCGTCGATGCGCATGACCAGCACGTCGTCGCCCATGACAAACGCCACCGTGTCGCCATCCGACGCCACGTTACGCGCGAGCCTTCCCGCATCCACATCCTCCGAGTAGCGAAGAAGGTCCGTCACCGCACCAGAGGCGTCAATCAGCACCAACCCCGTCTCGTGATACGCGTACGCCCGCTCATCGACCGGAACCCCCGGGTCGTCGACAACCTGAGTCGCCACCACACCGCCGGTAACCGGGGTCGGAGTCGATGCCATGTCGAGCATCACCTTCACATCTCCGCCGTCGGGAGGCACCGCGACCACACGCGGCCGGAAGATCCCGTCCGGACGCTCCCACGCCGTATGCCACCACACCAAACCGGCAGACAGAATTGGCAAGGAGTCGCCGCTGACGATGGGCGAGGTCTCCCAATTGGCCGAGCGCTGATCTTCGGCCACGGCCAATAGCCGCGGAGCACCCCCACCACGGCGCTGCGAGAAAACCCGCCAATTCGACTGGTAGAGATCGGTCGAGCTCGACTCCGACCACACCGCCCAATCGTCATCCAGATCGGCACCAATGATCCCTCGGGGACGGCCGTCAGAGGCAACGTGCTCGGTCGAGTCGAATAGAGAAAGCTCTCCGTCATCAGTTCGGAATCCGATCCCGCCGCTCTTGATCATCCCCTCTCCGGAGTAGTTTTCAACTGGCAGGAACCAAACCAGAGTCTCCTTGCCTTCCAGCGCAAGAACCCCCACTTGATCCTGGTCAAGCGGCGGCGGCGCAACCTTCGCGATCTCCGTGATCTTGATCGTCTCCGGTCGCACCTCTGCGATCTCAACCACGGGAAACACCACCTCCTCCCCGGCGGCGTTGCGCAAGGCATCATCAGACGGGGCCGCGCTCGGCGGCGAGGAAGACTGACCAGGAGAGTGAGCCACCGGCACCGACGGCGACGGGCTCGGCGGCCGGTCTGGCGACGTCACGCACCCACCCAGTAGCACTGCCGCAGCCACCCCGGCCACGCCCAGCTTGGCCAGTCTCATCCAACGATGCCCTTGGTCGTCACGTACTTGTGGAACGAAGAAGCGCTCTGGCTAAACGAGGCCTTGGTGCCGTACTGCTTCCACAACTCGTTCGCCGGGTCTAGGAACTTCAGCGTCTTCGCGTCGCTCTCGTGGCCCCGGCCTACGATCCAATGCCCAATTACTGTGGACCTGTTCGGATGATTGTTGTAGTGCGCTCCATTCGGGTACTCGACGGTGTCGATTGCGATCGGGTATCCATCCCCAATGGTGTTGATGAACG
>DAONOU010000147.1:1823-6786 GCA_035409265.1 Arachnia sp.
TACTCGACGGTGTCGATTGCGATCGGGTATCCATCCCCAATGGTGTTGATGAACGGGTCATCGCCCCCGTCATCCGCATGAGCCAGTACAGGCATTCCTCCCAACAGTCCGGCGATCGCTCCGATGATCAACTTCACACACACACACGCCTCATTGCCTCACTCCTCCGTATACTGGATGGCTACACCAAGATACCGAACCTTTCTTGAGGGCACGTTGCCGGGGTCAGTTAGGGACGACTCGGCTCCACCCAGGCTGGAAGACCGCGAGGGTTCGGCCTGAAACTCCGCCGAAGAAATCCTGCGAACTGGTGTATCACCGGCGCCGCTGCTCACTCCTAGGGATGTGAGGGCGCGAGGTTCGGGAGACGTACCATCCGGGCGGCGCCCCGGGGAGGCGCCGTTGGGGGGCGGCGCCGCACCTCATAGGTGGCCCGGCCACACCTGGACGCCCGACGGATGGTCGAGGCGCCCGGGTGGCTGGTCCCCTTCGGGCGTAGAGGTCCCGCAGGTACCTCTCAGAAGCCGAGGCTGCCCGCGACCTCGCGGATGTGATCGGCGCTGGCCTGCAGGCCCCGCAGCTCCATCGCGTTGACCGACGGCTCCAGCGTGCGCAGCACGCCGTGGCGGCCGACGACGCTCGGCACCGACATGCACACGTCGGAGATGCCGTGCCAGCCATGCAGCCTGGAGGCCACGGGAAGGACGGCGTGCTCGTCGCGCAGGATCGCCTCGATGATGCGGCTGCCCGCGAGCCCGATGGCGTAGTTGGTCGCGCCCTTGCCCTCGATGACCTCGTAGGCCGCGTCGATGGTCTGCCGGGTGATCACGTCGCGCCGCTCGCGGCCGAGCTTTCCGGTCTGCTCCTCCCACTCCAGCAATGGGACGCCGCCGATGGAGGCCGTGCTCCACATCGGCACCTCGGAGTCGCCGTGCTCGCCGCAGATGACGGCGTGGACGCTGCTGATGGCCACGTCGCACTCGCCGGCGATCAGCCAGCGCAGGCGCGACGAGTCCAGCACCGTCCCGGAGCCGATGACCTGCCCGTCGGGCAGGCCGGAGATCTTCAGCGCGGCCTGCGTGATGACGTCGACGGGGTTGGTGACGAGCATCAGGACCGCGTCGGGCGACTGCTCGACGATCCCGGGGACGATCTTCTTCATCAGCTCGACGGTCTTGCCCGCGAGATCCATGCGGGTCTCTCCCGGCTGCTGCTTCGCGCCCGCGGTGATCACGACGATGTCGGAGCCCGCCGTGACCGCGACGTCGGACGAGCCGGTGATCTTCACGGGCGGCATGAACGACGCGCCGTGCACGAGGTCGAGCGCCTCCGCCTTGACCTTCTTCTCGTTGATGTCCTGCAGCGCGACCTCCGAGGCCAGGCCGTTGATCAACGTCGCGTACGCGAGAGAGGTGCCGACGGCACCGGCCCCGACGATGGAGAGCTTCGTGCCCTTGCGCTTCTTGCCCATGCTGGCCCGCCTTTCGATAGACGAGCCGATCCTACTGGACTCGCTCCGCGAGCCGCGCCACGCAGCGCGCCGACGGGACTAGTGACCCGTCGACGGCGGCAGCGCCAGCGGCGACGCGGGGCGGAAGCGGCCGTGGTGGACGGCGCCGCCGGGGGCGGCGGTGAAGATCCGCCGGGCGGCGTCGTCGGACTGGACCCGCCGCAGCGTGTCGTTGAGACGCTCGATCTGGTCGTGGAGGGCGTCGACCTCCGCCTCGAGCGCGAGGATGCGCCGGATGCCCTCCAGGTTGATGCCCTCGGCCTGGCTCAGCTGCTGCACGTGGCGCAGCTTGGCGACGTCGCGCAGGGAGTACCGACGGCCCCGGCCCCGGGCGCGCTGGGGCACCACGAGGCCGAGCCTGTCGTAGCCGCGCAGGGTCTGCGCGTGCATGTCCGCGAGCGACGCCGCCACCGACACCGGGAACACCGCGGCGTCGGGGTCGAACGGCTGGAGGTGCTGGCTCATGGCGCCGTCGTCACCCGCCGAAGAGCGCGTCGCGCGGGTTCCCCTGCGGCGCCTTCTCGGCGTACTCCTTGAGCGCGGCCTTGGCCTCGTCGCTCAACGAGTCCGGCACCGCGACCTTGACGGTGACCAGCAGGTCCCCCGCGGAGCCGTCCTTCTTCTTCGCACCCTTGCCGCGGACGCGCATCGTGCGCCCGTTCGGGGTGCCCGCCGGGATCCGCAGCCGGACGCGGGGGCCCTGCAGCGTCGGGATCTCGATCTCCGCGCCGAGGGAGGCCTCCGCGAACGTGACCGGGACGTCGAGGGTCAGGTTCGACCCGCTCCGCCCGAACAGCTTGTGCGCGGCGACGTGCACGGTGACGTACAGGTCGCCGGGCTCGCCGCCGTTCTCGCCGGGCGCGCCCTTGCCCTTCAGCCGGATGCGCTGCCCGTCCTCGACACCCGCGGGGATGCGGACCTGCATCGTCTTCGCGGACTTTCCGCGGCCCGAGCCGCCGCAGTCGGGGCAGGGGTCGTCGACGATGAGGCCGCGGCCGAGGCAGTCCTCGCACGGCTCGCTGAGCTGGAAGACGCCGCCCGACTGCGTCGAGCGCATGCCCGATCCCTCGCAGGTCGGGCAGACGCGCGGCAGCGTTCCCGCCTTCGCGCCGGTCCCCCGGCACGCCGCGCACGGCTGGTCGGAAACCGTCCGCAGCGTGATCGTCGTGCCCTCGACCGCCTGCTCGAACGAGATGCTCGCCTCGCCCTCGATGTTGGCGCCCCGACGGGGGCCGCGACCGGAGGCGCGACGCGTCGCCGCGCCGCCGCCGAACAGCCCGCCGAAGATGTCGCCGAGGTTCTGCCCCGCGCCGCCGCCTTGGGCGCCGCGGAACAGGTCATCGAACCCGCCCGGCTGTGCGCCGTGGCGCTGGCCGCCGGGACGGCCGAACGGGAACCCGCCGCCGAAGAGGCTCCGGGTCTCGTCGTACTCCTTGCGCTTCTCGGGGTCGCTGAGCACCGCGTTGGCCTCCGACGCCTCCTTGAAGCGCGCCTCGGCCTTCTTGTCATCGGGGTTCTGATCCGGGTGGTTCTCCCGGGCGATCTTTCGGAACGCCTTCTTGATCTCGTCCGCGGACGCGTTCTTGGAGACGCCGAGAACCTTGTAGTAGTCCTTCTCGACCCAGTCCTTCTGACTCACTTCTCGCTCATCTCCTTAACTCCGGTTTCTTGGTTTCGACACGACGGCTCGCTAGCGCTCGCCCGTCGGCTCAACCAGCGGTACCGCCTCAGGGGTTCGCCACCGCGACCCGGGCGGGCCGGATCACGCGGCCGCCCAGCTCGTAGCCCTGCTGCATGACCTGCGAGACGGTGACGACCTCGACCGGCTCGTCCATGGGAACGGCCATCAGCGCGTCGTGACGCACCGGGTCGAAGGCGTCGCCGACCTCGCCGAAGGCGACGAGCCCGTGACGGGTGGTCACCTTCTCGAGCTCGTCGGCCACCAGCTTGAACCCGCCGGCGACGTCGTCGTGCTGCTTGGCGAGCGCGATGGAGTCGAGAACGGGAAGGAAGTCCGTGAGCACCCGCTCGACGCCGGCCTGGCGGGCCAGGTCGCGGTCGCGGTCGACGCGCTTCTTGTAGTTGACGTACTCGGCCTGTAGGCGCTGCAGGTCGGCGGTGCGCTCGGCGACCAGCGCCTCCAGCTCCGCCTCTCGGTCGACGACGGCGGCCTCCTCGGCCGTCACCTCGGGCGAAACGCCCTCGGGCGAGGGTGCCGCGGTGGCACCCTCGCCCAGAGCCTCGCCGTTCTGATCGAACTGCGAATCGGTCACTTGTCGTCCTTCTCCTCGTCGACGATCTCCGCCTCGACGACGTCGTCGTCACCGGCGGCGTCGGCGTCCTCCGCCGGGGCCGACTCCTGCGCCTTGGCCTGGGCCGCGGCGTAGATGGCCTGGCCCATGGAGGCGGCCTTGGTGTTGAGGTCGTCGATGGCGGCCTTGACCGCGTCGTTGTCCTCGCCCTTCAGGGCCTCCTTCAGCGCCTCGGTCGCCTCGACGACGGGGGCCTTGACGTCCTCGCCGATGGTCTCGGCGTGCTCGGCGAGCAGCTTCTCCGTGCGGAACACCAGGGCGTCGCCCTCGTTGCGCATGTCGACGGCCTCGCGGCGCTTGCGGTCCTCCTCGGCGTGCGCCTCGGCGTCCTTGACCATCTTGTCGATGTCCTCCTTGCCGAGGGCGGAGCCGCCGGTCACGGTCATCGACTGCTCCTTGCCCGTGGCGAGGTCCTTCGCGGCGACGTGCACGATGCCGTTGGCGTCGATGTCGAAGGTCACCTCGATCTGCGGGACGGAGCGCGGCGCGGGCAGGATGCCGGTCAGCTCGAAGTTGCCGAGCGACTTGTTGTCGCGGGCGAACTCGCGCTCGCCCTGGTACACCTGGATCATCACGGAGGGCTGGTTGTCCTCGGCCGTGGTGAACACCTCGGAGCGCTTGGTCGGGATGGTGGTGTTGCGCTCGATGATCTTGGTCATCACGCCGCCCTTGGTCTCGATGCCGAGGCTGAGGGGGGTGACGTCGAGGAGCAGCACGTCCTTGACCTCGCCCTTGAGCACGCCGGCCTGGAGCGAGGCGCCGAGGGCGACGACCTCGTCCGGGTTGACGCCCTTGTTGGGCTCCTTGCCGCCGGTCAGCTCCTTGACGAGCTCCGCGACGGCGGGCATGCGGGTCGAGCCGCCGACGAGCAGGACCGTGTCGATCTTGTTGACCGAGGTCTTGGCGTCGGAGATGACCGCGTTGAACGGCGCGCGGCAGCGGTCGAGCAGGTGCTGGGTCATGCGCTGGAACTCGGCGCGGGTCAGCTTCTCGTCGAGGTGCAGCGGGCCCTCAGCGGAGGCGGTGATGTAGGGAAGGTTGATCGAGGTCTCCGAGGCGGAGCTCAGCTCGATCTTGGCGCGCTCGGCGGCCTCCTGGAGGCGCTGGCGGGCCATCTTGTCCTTGGACAGGTCGATGCCGT
>DAONOU010000148.1:0-6752 GCA_035409265.1 Arachnia sp.
CCGACGACGCCACGAGAGCGGAACGCAGTCGACGCATGTCTATTCCTTTCTGCAACCAGGCGACATCGCCTGGAGATTGGTGGGAGCGGGCGCTCCCGGATGTGGGTATGAAGTTGGACTGGGCTAGACGGCAGACGCTCGCTTGCGCCGGACGTTGTCGACGAACACCGCGATGACCACGACGATGCCGGTGACGACGAACTGCCACTCCTGCGCGATGCCCATCATCAACAGGCCCTTCTTCAGGGTCTCCATGATCAGCGCGCCGACGACGGTGCCGAGGATGTTCGCCCGGCCGCCCGCGAGCGAGGTGCCGCCGATGACGACGGCGGCGATGACGTTGAGCTCGAACCCGAGGCCCTCCGCGGGCTGCACGAACCCGAACCGGGCCGAGTAGAGGATCGCGCCCAGCGCCACGAAGACGCCGGCCACGACATAGACCAGCATCTTCCACAGCTTGATGTTCACGCCGGACAGCCGCGTGGCCTCCTCGTTCGAGCCGATCGCCAACGCGTAGCGGCCCAGCAGCGTCTTGTTCAGGAGGAACGCGGCGAGGATGGCGAGCAGGATGAACAGCAGCACCGCGTTCGGGACGCCCGGGATGAGCTGGCCGTTGGCGAGCCAGCCGTAGCCCGGGTTCTTGATCGTGATCGACGACTTGTCCGAGATGATCAGCGCGAGGCCGCGGGCCACCATCATCATCGCGAGCGTCGCGATGAACGGCGGCAACCCCAACCTCGCCACGTTGAGGCCGTTGACCAGGCCGATGAGCGCGCCCACGAGGAGGATCGCGATCAGGCCGCCGCCGAGCGGCCAGTTCAACCAGTCGCCGGAGAGGAACACGCCGGCCATCACGGCCACCAGCGTCATGCCCGTGCCCGAGGACAGGTCGATGCCGCCCGTCGCGATGACGAATGTCGCGCCCAGGGCCATCACTCCGATGTAGGCGGACTGCTGGAAGATGTCCAGCACGATGGAGAACTGCGCGAAGTTCGGCGCGGCGAACAGGAAGAAGATGTAGATGATCACCAGCGCCAGGAACACGAACAGCTGCTGGAGGGACGACTTGAGGAACCGGACGACGCCGCTCTCCTCCTCGCTCGTCGGGGTCTGTACTTCGGCGCTCACGCTGCGTCTCCTGTCAGTTGGGCCAAGCCGATCGTGGCCAGCTCCATGATGTTTTCCTGGGTGGCGTCCTCGTTGTCGAGGACGCCGGTGATCCGGCCATGCGCCATGACCGCGATGCGGTGCGACATGCGGAGGACCTCAGGCAGCTCGGAGGAGATCATGATGATCGCCTTGCCCTGCGCGCTGAGCGTCTCCAGGAGTTCGTAGATCTCCTCCTTGGCGCCCACGTCGATGCCGCGGGTCGGCTCGTCGAAGATCAGCACGTCGCAGTCGCGCACCAGCCACTTCGCGATCACGACCTTCTGCTGGTTTCCGCCCGACAGCTTGCCCAGCAGCTGGTTCACCGACGGCGTCTTCACCCGCAGCCGCTTCGCGTACTCGACGCCGACCGACGCGATCCTGCCGTCGTGGATGTACCCGGCTGTGGTGAAGTCCCTCATCGCGGCCATCACCGTGTTGGCCTTGATGTCCTGGTCCAGCAGCAGCCCGAAGTTCTTGCGATCCTCCGACAGGTATCCGATGCCGTGGCGCACCGCGTCCGCCGCGGTGTGGATGCTCACCGCTCGGCCGTTGATCTCGATCTCGCCCGCGGTCCGCGGATCGGCGCCGAAGATCGCGCGAGCGACCTCCGTGCGGCCGGCTCCCATCAGGCCCGCGAATCCGAGGATCTCGCCCCTGCGCACGTCGAAGCTCACGTCGCGCAGCAGGTTCTTCGACGACAGGCCGCTCACCTTGAGCACCACCTCGTCGGACAGCCGCACGTTGCGCGGGCGCGCCTCCGCCGACACCTCGCGGCCGACCATCATCGAGATGATCTCGCGCATCTCCACCTCGGGCGTGTTCACCGTGCCGATGTACTGGCCGTCACGCAACACGCTCACCCGGTCGGTGATCTCCTCGATCTCGGGCATCCGGTGCGAGATGTAGATGAGCCCGGTCTCGGGGGTGATGAAGTCGCGGATCATCCCGAACAGGGCGTCGGTCTCCGCGACGGTCAGCGCCGCCGTCGGCTCGTCCATCACCAGGATCCGCGAGTCGTACGACAACGCCCGCGCGATCTCCACCATCTGCTGGCGCGCGACCGACAGGTCCCCGATCCGCGCCTTCGGGTCGATCCTCATGCCCAAGCGATCGAAGAGGTCCGACGCCTGCCTGTTCAGCGCCGCGTCGTCGATCCACCCGAACCGGTGGCTGCCCTGACGGCCGATGTACAGGTTCTGCGCCACCGTCAGGTCAGGAACCATGTTCAGCTCCTGGTGAATGATGCTCAGGCCGAGGGACCGTGCGTGGTTGACGTCGCGAACCTCGACCTGCCGTCCCTGGAGCCAGATCTCCGCGCCCGGATCCGGTGTGTAGATCCCGGTCAGGATCTTCATCAGCGTGGACTTGCCCGCACCGTTCTCACCGCAGAGGCCGAGCACCTCGCCCCCGTTCAGGTCGAGGCTCACCCCCTGCAACGCCTTCACGCCTGGGAACGTCTTCGAGACGTTCCTCAGCTCAAGCAGCTTCGTCACCCGCACTCCTTCGTACCGCGTCGGCCGTGGTCGAGGTCTCCGACCCGACGACAATGTTAACGCTAGCAGCGACCTTCTGTTAACGCTAGCAGAGGGTCGCGGGAAGTCGTGGAATCGTTACCGAATCGTGACCCGACTGGGGGTTTAGGCGGCGAGGCCCCTGGGAGTCAACTTTTGGCGGTTCCCCGATCGAGACTCACCCCATAAGTTGGCCGATGGGCCGGGGGGACGTTCATGGAGGAAGGGCCGAAGATGGCAATAACGAGTCGACTCTGGCACGCCACCGCAGCTGCGACGGCGTTCGCCCTCACGCTCAGCCCAGGGCTGGCGTCCGCGGGGCCCGACGACGAGAACCTGGGCCAGTACGGCCGGTCCCCCGGCAGGGCCGGCAGCTATCAGCACCTCAGCAGCGGGAAGTGGTTCGTCGAGTTCGACGGCCAGCCCACGGCCGACGGCGGCAGCGAGGCCACCGTCGACAAGGCCCACCGCGGGTTCGAGGACAGCCTGAGGAAGAGCGGCAAGAGGGCGCGGGTCCACCGCAGCTTCACGACGCTGTTCAACGGCGTCACCGTCGACGCCGACGGCGAGACCGCCCGTGAGCTCACGGAGCTGCCGGGGGTGAAGGCGATCTACCCCGTGTTCCCGGTGGAGGTGCCGCGGGGCCAGGCCAGCACGCCGGACATCGCGCACGCGATCGAGTTGACGGGCGCGGACATCGCCCAGAGCAAGCTGGGCCTCAGCGGCAAGGGGATCAAGGTCGGCATCATCGACTCCGGCATCGACTACGACCACCCCGACCTCGGAGGCTCAGGCACCAACGGGAAGACGAGGTTCCCGACCAAGCGCGTGAAGTACGGCTACGACTTCGTCGGCGACGCCTACAACGCCGACCCGTCCTCCCCCGGCTTCAACCCAGTCCCGAAGCCGGACAAGTACCCGGACGACTGCCAGGGCCACGGCACCCACGTGGCGGGCATCGTCGGCGCGAACGGGACCATCAAGGGCGTCGCCCCGCAGGTGACGTTCGGCGCCTACCGAGTGTTCGGCTGCGACGGTTCGACGGACACCGACATCATCCTCGCCGCGCTCGAGCGCGCGAAGCACGACGGCATGGACGTGGTGAACATGAGCCTCGGCGCGGGCTTCCAGTCGTGGCCGACCTACCCGACGTCGGTCGCCTCCGACCGCCTGTGGAAGCGGGGCATCGTCGTGGTGAACTCCGCGGGCAACGAGGGCGACTACTTCACGCAGTCGCTGGGCTCCCCGGCCAGCTCCGACAGGGCGATCGCCGTGGCGTCGTTCGACAACAGCCAGGTGCGGCTCGCCGAGCTGAGCTTCGCACCAGCCGGCGCCGCCCCGATCTCGGCGGGCTACCTTCCCGCGACCGGCTCGCCCGCCCTCACCGACGCGATCAACGGGCTCCCGACCACGGGATTGACGGACCCGCTGGGCTGTACGCCGGGCGGGGACGCGACGGGTGCCGTCGCCGTCGTCTCGCGCGGCACGTGCACCTTCCACGAGAAGGCGGTCAACGCGCAGAACGCCGGCGCGGAGGCGCTCGTGATCTACAACAACCAGCCCGGCTTCATCAACGCGACGGTGGAGGGTGAGACCCCGATCACCATTCCGGTGGTGACCATCACGCAGGACGACGGCGTGGCGCTCGTCGCCGCGCTCGCCTCCGGTCCGGTCACGGCGGCGGTCACCGGCCGGAACGTCGACCGCCCGAACCCGACCGCAGGCCTGGTGTCGGACTTCTCCTCGTGGGGGCTGGCCGCCGACCTGACACTGAAGCCGGACCTGGGCGCGCCCGGCGGCTCGATCTACTCCCTGCAACCTGTGGAGCAGGGCAACGGTTACGTGGTGAACTCGGGCACGTCCATGGCCGCGCCGCACGTGGCGGGCGCCGTCGCGCTGATGCTGCAGGCCAAGCCGAGGATGAAGCCCGACGAGGTGCTGACCCGGCTGCAGAACACGGCCTCGCCTGCCAACCTGCGCGAGCTGCCGGACCTCGGCATCCTCGACGCCGCGCATCGCCAGGGCGCCGGCCTGATCCAGGTCGACCGAGCGATCCTGACCGACGCCGTCGTCACGCCGGGCAAGCTCTCGGCAGGCGAGTCCGCCGACGGCAGGTTCCGGAAGACCCTGACCATCACGAACACCTCGAAGCGCACCGTCACTTGGACGCTGTCGAAGACCGACGCCGTCTCGACGGACCCGGGCGAGTGGCAGAACGAGTTCCTCCCCGCGCTCTACGACACGCGCGTCACGTTCTCGAAGACGAAGGTGAAGGTACCCGCGCGCGGTTCGGCGAGGGTCACCGTGACCATCACCCCGGACCGGGAGGCCCCCGAGGGGACCGTGTACTCGGGCTACGTCGTCCTGACGTCCGCCGAGGGGACGACGCTGAGCGTCCCGTTCGCCGGCATGGCGGGCGACTACGGCAACCTCGACGTGTTCCCGGACCTCGGCATCGGCGTCCCCGCGCTCGTCGAGGTGGTCTGCGGCAACTGGTTCGAGGGCGAGTGCGTCGACCCGGACGTCGAGGTGTACGACGTCGACCCGTCGAAGGTCTTCCGCGGCGGCGAGGACCCCGCAACGATCCTCGCGCACCTCGCCTACCCGGCGCGCCGCCTCACCGTCGACCTCATCCCGGTCACGGGCAAGGGCAAGCTCGACGAGCGGGGCAAGCGCGAGGTCATGCGGATCGACTACGTGGGCCGCTCGCCCGAGTTGAGCCTGTTCTCGTGGGACGGCAAGGTGCCCGGCAAGAAGGGCACGCGCGTCGACGCCGCCCCGGGAACGTACGCACTCCGGATGACGGCGCTCAAGGCCGACGGCGACGGCAACCGCCAGAGCTGGACCAGCCCCGCCTTCGGCTTCGATCCCCGGCCGGCCTCCGACAAGGCGTCGGCCAAGGACAGGATCGGAACGACGGCCCAGCAGCCAGGGAGGTGACAACTACCGTTGGTTGAGCCGGGCCCTCGCGCGAAGCACTGGTCCGCATCAGGACCAAGAGACCTACGCCTACAACTCGCCGTGCACGGGGCCCTCGGTGTTGGGCAGCCAGCCCAGGCCGGGGGCCACGTGCGTCGCGAACGACTCCAGCACGTGGAGGTTGTACCCGGGGCCGAGCTGGTTGGGAATGGTCAGCATGAGCGTGTCGGCGGACATGACCGCGTCGTCGGCCAGGAGCTGCTCGACGAGCCGGTCCGGGGTGTCGGCATAGGTCTTGCCGAACGTCGAGCGCATGTCGTCGATGATGCCGATCTGGTCCTGCCCGCCGCGGCCGTTGCCGAAGTAGGCGGCGTCGAGGTCATCATGTTCAGCCCCATCCGGCCGGCCCAGACGGCGGAGTCGCGGGAGCCGCTCCCCCACCAGATGTGCTCCGGCAGCGTCGCCGACCTCGGCTCGATCGAGAGCCTGCCGGGAGGCGCCATCCGCGGGTCGGCGTCGACGACCTTCTCGCCGTTGATCGCCGCCCAGAACCGCGCGAAGTGGTCCCGCGCGATGTCCGCGCCGCGGGGGTCCGAGGATCCGGTGTAGCCGAACGCCTCGTATCCGCGCAGCGCGGTCTCGGGCGACCCCCGGCTCACGCCGAGCGCCACCCGCCCGTCGGAGAGCAGGTCCAGCGCCGCCGCCTCCTCCGCGAGGTACAGCGGGTTCTCGTAGCGCATGTCGATGACGCCGGTGCCGACCTCGATCCGCTTCGTCCACGCCGCCATGGCCGTCAGCACCGGGATCGGCGACGCCGCCTGGCGCGCGAAGTGGTGCACGCGCACGTACGCGCCGTTGACGCCGATCTCGTCGGCACCCTCGGCGATCTCGACGGTCTGCCTCAGCATCTCGCCGGCCGTCCGCGTCCGCGACCCCGGCGCCGGCGAGTAGTGCCCGAAGGAAAGGAATCCGAAAGCTCTCACGTCGATCTCAACGAGCGGCGGGAGCGGATCATTCCCAATTTTGTAGAACTTTCAACTTTTTGCAGCGTCGGTTTTCGACGCCACATCCGCCGCGGAACATGGCCACGAGACAAGTACCCCTCTACCTTCACCCAGCCACCTTGGTCGAACAAGCAGGCTGGGCGGAACCCGTCTGGTCCCGCCCAGCTTT
>DAONOU010000149.1:0-4507 GCA_035409265.1 Arachnia sp.
CTGGGCCCAGCCGGACGCCCTTGATGCCCTGGCCGACCTGCTGGGCCACCGCTGCGTGCGCACCAAGTAGCGTCCGGGCACCCCACCGCGGCGCACTCCGTGTCGGGCGACGATTGCCCCGCGGTGGCAGGTTCGCTGCCGCGGACAACGGCGGGGGCGACCCTCGACGACAGTTTCGTTGCCGCGGACAAAGGCGGGGTCGCCCCTCGCCCGTGGAGACGCAAGCCTCCTCGTTCCTTGGAGCCTGGCGTCTCCTTTACGCCCGACCGCACCCGGGACGACCCCGCCGCCGTCCGCTTCTGGGTGCCGTCCGTGCCCCTTGAGTCCAAGGCCGGGGCCGCCGTCCCGAACGAAGTTGGCTGGCCTACAGCGCAACGTGCCGTTGAAGCGGAGGACGCCGATGCCGGCCTGGGTGCGGTCGGGCGTAAAGAGGCCGGGAGACCGCGAGGAACGAGCGGGGTCGCCGGACTCACGGGCGAGGACGGCATCGGCGTCCGCAGCGGAACGTCACTCGACCACCCACAACCCCAACGACATCGCCAGGCAACCCACTGCCCACTACCGGCGGAGTTGCTGTTCTCCTACAACAGCAACTCCGCCTGCACCGTCTTGACGCCGCAGCCATACCCGGTATCTACTTTTACATACCCGGTATGAAAGGCGCTTCCCCATGTCGATCAAGTACGGACTCCTCGCGATCCTTGACGAGTCCCCCGCCTACGGCTACCAGCTCAAGACCGAGTTCGAGCGCCGGACGGCGTCCGCGTGGCCGCTGAACATCGGGCAGGTCTACACGACCCTCGACCGTCTTTCGCGCGACGGCCTCGTCACCCCGCTCGACCCGACCGACGACACCCGTACCTACGCGATCACTCCCGCGGGCCGCGCCGAACTCAAGACCTGGTTCACCACCCCGATCGAGCAGACCACCCCGCCCCGCAACGACCTGGCGATCAAGCTGGCGCTCGCGGCGTCCACTCATGCGGATCTCACCGCGATCATCCAGGCCCAGCGCACCGCAACGATGCGGACGCTGCAGCACTACACCTTGGCCAAGCGCCAGGCGGACGCCTCCGACACGGCTTGGCTCATGGTTGTCGAGTTGATGATCTTCACCGCCGAGGCCGAGATCCGTTGGCTCGATCACTGCGAGGGCCTCGCGAGTCGTCCCACCCCCACCCGCTCGGACGCCCCAGCCGCGGTCACCGCCCCGGCGCAGTCGAAAGACAAGGCCGTCCGATGAGCGTCTTGCAGTTGGACGCCGTCACGCGCATCTACGGTGCGGGGGCGTCCGAGGTGCGCGCCCTGGACGACGTGACCCTCACCGTCGACGAGGGCGACTTCGTGGCGATCATGGGCCCCTCGGGTTCGGGCAAGTCGACGCTGCTCGCGATCGCCGGGGGCCTGGACCAGGGCTGGACCGGCTCCGTCACCGTCGCCGGCCACCCGCTCCAAGGCCTCAAGCGGGACGCCCTCGCCCGTCTCCGACGACGCCACGTCGGCTACGTCTTCCAGGACTACAACCTGGTCCCCACCCTCAACGTCATCGAGAACGTCGCCCTGCCGCTCGAGCTCGACCGCACCGATCCCAGCTGGGCGCGCCAGTCCGCCCGCGCGGCCCTCAAACGGCTCGGCATCGCCGACTTGGCCGGACGCCGCCTCGACCAGATCTCCGGCGGCCAGCGCCAACGCGTCGCGATCGCCCGCGCGATCGTCGGCGACCGCAAGCTGGTCCTCGCCGACGAGCCCACCGGCGCCCTGGACTCGGCCACCGGCGACGACGTCATGCAGCGCCTGCGCCTGCTCGCCGACGACGGCGTCGCCGTCGTCCTCGTCACCCACGAGGCCCGCCACGCCGGCTGGGCCGACCGGATCGTCTTCCTCCGCGACGGCCGCGTCGTCGACTCGACCCGCGTCGCCAACGACCCCGCCGTCCTGTTGGCCGGCGCCTGATGTTCAAGATGCCGGACGCCGCACGCGCCAGTTCGCCTCGTGCTCGGCGCTTCCCGTCCGTCGCCCAGCGGCTGGCCTGGCGCGACGTGCTAGCCCACCGCGGACGCAGCCTGCTCGTCGCCGTCCTGATCGGGCTGCCGGTGGCCGGCGTGGTCGCCGGAGTGACGCTCGCGGCGTCCGGCTACCCGACGCCTCAACAGCGGGTGGCGCGGCAGCTGGGCCAGGCCCAGGCGTCGTTGACGCCCGGCAACGTCTACGGGGACAGGAGCTTATGCCCGCAGACCGCCAACGGTCTGAGCCTGTGCAGCGACGAGCGCAGGCTGGTCAAGCTGGCGGGCCCGCCCGCGGCACCGAGCTCCGCAGTTCCGCCCGGTTACCGGACGCTCACCATCTCGGTCGGCCGCGCGAAGGTGCAGCGCAGCCTCTCCGACGGCCAAAAGCTGCCTACCGAGGTGCTGCTGAAGGTCGTGGACGCCGCCTCGCCCGACGTCGCCGGCCGCTGGGACCTCGCCGCGGGCAGCTACCCGACCGGGGCGTCCGTGCTGGTTAGCCGCACCTTCAGCCGCGACTTCGCCAAGGGCGTCGGCGACACCATCGAAACGCCGAAGGGCGTCTTCACGATTGCGGGCGTACTGTCGTCGCCGACGCTGTGGGACGCGACGGTCTTCGCATCGCCGAACCACCCGCTGGCCGTGGGCGCCGCCGAGGACGAAGTGCTGCTGTTCGGTGAGCGACCGTTCACGATGATGGACGTGGCAGCGGCCAACCAGGCCGGGGTGTTCGCCTATGGACGCCAACTGCTGCTCACCTCGCCGCGCAGCCTCTACGACGACCTCGGGGGTCAGTGGTTCACGGCGACGGTTCTGATCGGCTCGCTGGCAATGGTCCTGATCACATTCGTCGCAGGCTCGGCGTTCGCGATCGGCGTCCGGTCGTCGCGCCGCCAGCTCGGGCTGCTCGGCGCCGTCGGCGCCCCGACCCGCACGCTGCGGCGCATCACGCTGTGGAACGCCATCTGGATCGCCGGACTCGGCACCCTGGCCGGGCTCGCCGTCGGGCTGGTCGGTGGGGCCTCGGCGGTCGCCGCCGTCGCCACCACCGACCGCTCCTACCCGATCTGGGGGCTCAACATCACCCCGGGCGGCGTCGCAATCGCCGCGTGCTTGGGCATCGCGTCCGGACTGCTGGCGGCCATCGCCCCCACCCATTGGGTGGGCAAGGTGGACGCCCTCGAGGCGGTCCGCTCTCCGGAAGGTCAGGCGCCGCCCGCCCGCATCCCGTTCGGCGGACTGATCGTCCTCGCGCTCGGCGGCGTGGCCTACGCCGCGGCCACGGTGCTGGCTCAAGAGCGGCGACCTGGCTCGGTGCGTCGCGCCCTGATCACGGCCTGCGAGGCGGGCATCGTGGTGGCGCTCGTCCTGGGGACGGTTCTTTGCCTGGCTCCGGCCATCTCGGGCCTGGCGCGGCTCGCGCCGCGGCGTCCGCTGGCGATGCGGGTGGTGCTGCGCGACCTGGACCGCCACCGCGGACGCGTCGTGCCCGCGGTCGGCGCCGTGCTCACGGCCGCGACGCTGGCGTCCGCGCTGATGACGCTGACCCAAGGCGAGCTGGCCGCGCAGCGGGCCGAGCGCGTCTGGCTCGTGCACCCGATGCACGTGCTGCTCAGCGCCCAGGACGGTCCCACCGCCCAGCCCCGCGACCTCACCGCCGCCGCCAACGCGGTCGACGCCCTGCTGGGCGTCACCGCCACCTCGACCAAGCTTGTCCAGGGCTCCGTCGTGCTTGAAGTGCCCGAGTCCAACAGGTGCCCCGACCAGGAGTTCCCCAACCGCGAGGACTGGCGCTGCGTCTGGCCGGTCGCGATGGGAGGTGCCGTCTACCAGACGGTGGTCGGCGGCCCGTCCGAGCTGCAGGTGTTGCTGGGTCGCGTCCCAACGACCGCCGAGACGGACGCGCTGGCGTCCGGCGTCGTGCTGACGACCCAGCGGGCGGCGGTCGCCGACGGGCAGGTGCTCGTGCTGGTCATCCCGGCGGACCGGAGCGAAGCGATCGCCGAGAACGAGGGCGAGCAAACCGCGATCAAGCCCATACCGCACGCGGGGCTGCTGATGAGCGTCCCTGACGGGGTCGCCGGCTGGTCCTTCATGAGCCCCGAGACGGCGAAGAAGCTGGGCATCGTCACCTATCCCGGGTCGCTCGTGCTCGACGTCGGACGCCGCGTCACCGCCGACGAGAACGACCGCTTGCAGGCCAGGCTGGCCTCACTCGGCGTCCAGAACGTCGCCCTTCCGCGCGACCCGAACCGTCCGGAAGAGCCCATCGTCTGGGCCGTGCTCGGCGTCGCTACCCTGCTGGTGCTGATGGTCGCCGGACTGACCACTGCGCTGGCCGTCGCCGACGGCGTCCGGGACGAGTCGACGCTCGCCGCGATCGGGGCACCGCCGAAGCTGCGCAAGGCCACCACAGCCGCCCACCTGGCGGTGGTGGTCTTCCTGGGCTGCGTGGTCGGCTCGGCGGTCGGCGTAGCGCTGGTCAAGGTGCTGAATCAGTTCGG
>DAONOU010000149.1:4607-6730 GCA_035409265.1 Arachnia sp.
CTACACCGGCGCCTTCGCGATCCCCTGGACGCACCTGGCGGTGCTGATCCTGGGCGTCCCGGCGGTCGGGGCGGCGGTCGCGTGGGTGGTGACGCCGGCGTCCAAGGCGCTGGCGCGCCGCCGGGATTGACCGCTGGCTACATTGGAGTCAGGCCCACCTAGAAAGGTCACCCCCATGCCCGGTGCGTTGCTGAGCATCCTGCCCATCCTCATCGCTGTCGTCGCCGTTTTGGCGCTCGCGTTCGTCCTGTTCAAGGCGTCCTGGCGGGTCGCGGAGCCGAATGAAGCCCTCATCATCTCCGGACGCAACGTCGGCGACGGCGCCGCGATCACCACGGGCGCGGACGAGTCGATGCGGTTCCGCATCATCACCGGCCAGGGCACCCTGGTGATCCCCGGCATCGAGACCGTCCGGCGCCTCGACCTGAACCTCATCGAGACCAACCTCACCATCAAGTGCCGCACCCGCCAGGCCATCGACGTCAACATCGAGGGCAGCGTGATCTTCAAGATCGGCGACACCTACGGCGAGATCGCCAACGCCGCCCGCCGCTTCCTGGGCAAGGACCCGGCCTACATGCTCAACCAGGTTCACTCGATTTTCGCGGGCCACCTCCGCGCCATCGTCGGCAACATGACGATGGAGGAGCTGCTCAGCGACCGCGACAAGCTGCGCGACGAGGTCCGCGCGGCGTCCAGCACCGAGATGGCGAACCTGGGCCTCAAGATCGACTCGATGCAGCTGCTCGAGATCGAGGACCCGTCCGGTTACATCGGTTTGATTCGGACGCCGCACGTCGCGGCCGCCGAGGCTGTCGCCCGCATGGCGAAGGCCCAGCAGGATCAGACCGCCACTGAGAAGGAACAGGCCGCCGCGATCGCCATGGCCGAGGCGCGCACGGCCGCGACGAAGCGTCAGGCCGAACTGCAGGCCGAGGCCGAGACCGCGCTGAAGAAGGCTGCGCAGGCCGGTCCGCTCGCGGACGCCATCGCCAAGCAGCAGGTCGTCGAGGCCGAGACCCGCACCGCCGAACTGCGCGCCGACCTGACGGCCAAGCAGCTCGAGACCGACGTCCGCAAGCCCGCGGACGCCGAGGCCTACGCCGCCAAGGTCACGGCCGAGGGCAAGAGGGACGCCGACATCGCGGCGTCCGAGGCCGCCGCCCGGCAGGTCCAGCTGAGCGCGGCCGCTGAGGCGGAGCGCGTCAAGGTCAGCGCCGCCGCCAACGCCGAGAGCGTGAAGCTCGCCGCGGAGGCCGAGGCCGCCCGCACGAAGCTGCAGGCCGAGGCGAACGCCAACGCCACCCGCGCGACCGGCGAGGCCGAGGCCGCCGCCACCCAGGCCAAGGGGCTCGCCTCCGCCAAGGCCGTCCAGGCCGCCGGCGAGGCCGAGGCCGCCGCGATGAGCGCCCGTGCCGACGCGCTGGCCAAGGGCCAGGACGGCCTCATCGCCCAGCAGGTCGCCACCAACATGCCGGCCATCGTCGAGGCCGCCGTGAAGCCGTTCGCCAACATCAAGGACCTCACCGTCCTCAACGGCGGCGAGGGCCTCGGCCAGGTCGTCGTCGGCGCGATCATGAAGGCCCGCGACCTGATCCCGCAGATCATGTCGATGACCTCCGACATCGCCGCGTCGTCGAAGTCCAAAGAGAAGAGCTAGGGGCGCCGCATGTCGCGACACCTGGTTGGCAAGGTCGGACGCGTCACCGGGACGATTCGTCCCGGTGGCGTGGGCGAAGTTGAACTGCCCTTCGGCGGCGGATCGAACACCTACCTCGCCTACCCGTACGACGGCGAGACGACCATCGGCGTCGGCAAGTCCGTCGAGGTCGTCGCGTTCACCCCGCCCAGCTCGGTGCACGTCCGGGAGCTCAACCGCGCGCCCGGCGTCCGCTACGAAGGGGACGCCGCGCCCCGCTGACGTCGAACGCCGACCTCGCGCATCAACGCCGACCTTCCACCTCCCTGCCGAGGATGCAAGCTCGGCACGAAGGTGGAACCTCGGCCCCGACGCGCTCAGCCAACGGCGTCCGGGCCGCGGCGTCCGAAGCCGACGGCGTCCGGGCTTAACGACGAAGGCACCCGGCTCAGCCGGGTGCCTTCGTGGAATTCAGTCTGAGGCG
>DAONOU010000150.1:0-6711 GCA_035409265.1 Arachnia sp.
CGTCGAGTTCCCGGCACAGGTACAGCAGCCCCGCGCACTCGGCGACGGTTGGCATGCCGTCGGCGATGGCGTCGCGGATCGCGGCGAGAAGGGGCTTGTTGCCCGCGAGTTCCTTGGCGTGCACCTCCGGGAAGCCCCCGCCGAGCCACAGCCCCGCCGTTCCTTCGGGAAGCTCGGTGTCCGTCAGCGGGTCGAAGATCACGGGCTCGCACCCCGCCGCGATCAGGAGCTCGTCGGTCTCGGGGTACCGGAACGTGAACGCGCGCCCGCCCGCGATCGCGACCTTTGGCAGGGTTGCGCTGTCGGGTGCGGGACCTTTTACTTCGACACGACCGGCTTCGCCGGTCGGCTCAGCACGGCGCGACGCGCGGCGGGGATCCCAGGGATCCGCGTCGAGCGGGTCGGCGGTGCGGGCGATGGCCAGCAGGGCGTCGAGGTCGACGTGCTCGGCGACGACGCGGCCCATGGCGACGATACCCGCGTCGTCGCGCTCCGCCGCGGGCACCAAGCCGAGATGCCGGGAGGGGGCCTCGATCTCCAGGTTCCGCAGCAACACGCCCAGCACGGGCACGCCAACGCCCTCGACGGCCGCTCGCGCCTCGGCCTCGTGGCGCGGGCTGCCGATCTGGTTGAGCACCACGCCGGCGATGCGGATGGACGGGTCGAACGTCGCCATGCCGAGAACGAGAGCGCCGACGCTGCGGGAGGTGTGCCGCGCGTCGACGACCAGCACCACCGGGGCGTCGATCAGCCGGGCCACGTGCGCCGTCGACGCGAAACCGTCGGTACCGAGCCTTCCGTCGAAGAGGCCCATCACGCCCTCGACGACGGCGACGTCGGCGCCCTCGGCGCCGTGCAGCAGCAGGGGCGCCATCAGGTCCTCGCCGCAGAGGAAGGGGTCGAGGTTGCGTCCGGGCCGCCCGGACGCGAGCGTGTGGTAGCCCGGATCGATGTAGTCCGGGCCGACCTTGAACGGCGCGACGACCATCCCCCGCGCCCGCAGCGCCGCCATCACGCCCGTCGCCACCGTCGTCTTGCCGTGCCCCGAGGCGGGCGCCGCGATCACGAGTCGAGGGATCACCATTCGATGCCCGCCTGGCCCTTCTGGCCCTTGTCGAAGGGGTGCGTGACCTTCGTCATCTCGGTGACGAGGTCGGCGAGGTCGAGGATCGGCTGCGGGCATCGTCGGCCGGTGACGACGACGTGCTGGGTTCCCGGGCGCGAGCGCAGCGCCTCGACCACCTCGTCGACGTCGACCCAGCCCCAGGCCATGGGATAGGTGAACTCGTCAAGCAGCCAGAACCGGTGCCGCTCGTCGGCCAAGCCCTGCCGGACGTGCGCCCACGCCGCCTGTGCGGCCTCCTCCGCGCTGACCTCACCGCCGTGCGCAGACCGCATCCAGGTGCAGCCGGTGCCCATCCGCTCGAAGGTGACGTCGCCCTCCAGCTCTCCAAGCCTTGTCAACGCCACGTACTCCCCCGTCGTCCACGACGCGGACTTCACGAACTGGTACACCCCGACGGACCAGCCCTGGGCCCACGACCTCAGCGCCATCCCCATCGCCGCGCTGGTCTTGCCCTTCCCATCGCCGGTGTTCACCAGCAGCAGGGGTCGGTTACGGCGCTTCCTCGTGGTCATGCCGTCGTCGGGCTCGACGGTGGTCCGTCCCATGGTCACGGTTCCTCCAATACGATGCGGTCATGATCATCGACCGCGACGGGGCGCTGCTCGGGCGCGCGCCCGGGCTGCCCGACGAGGCTTATCTGAGCGACGGCCTCCTCACCAAGCGCGTGGTCCGCGCGAGCGCGCTGGCGCACCTGCGGCCGCTGCCCGGGCAGTTGCTGTGGGATGTGGGCACGGGCGCCGGTTCGATCGCCGTCGAATGGTGCCGCGCCGCGGACGGCGCGCGCGCCATCGGCGTCGAGCGCCGGGCCGACCGCGCGTCGAGGGCCCTCGCCAACGCCGAGCGGCTCACTCCAGAGGGTGCCTTCCGCCTGGTCGAGGGGCCGGCCGCCGAGGTGCTCGCGGAGCTTCCCGCCCCCGACGCGGTGTTCGTCGGCGGTGGCGGGACCATGCCGGTGCTGGAGGCGGCGATGTCGGCGCTGCGGTCCGACGGCCGCCTCGTCGTGCACGGCATCACGGTCGAGGCCGAGCTGCTGTGCGTCGCGGCGCACCAGCGCTGGGGCGGTCATCTGTCGCGCATCCAGGTCGAGAACGCCGAGCCGCTCGGGTCGCTGCTCGGCTGGAAGCCGTACCGCACCGTCATCCAGTGGGCGGTTGAGAAGGCCTAACACTGGATCGCTCGCGCCACATCGTCGACGGTGCGGGGCAACGGGCTGGCGGGGAGGCCGAGCTGGTGCAGCAGCTCCAGCTGCCAGGGGCGGCGGAGCCGGGCGGAGGCGAGGAGGTCCTCGTCGCCCAGGATCGACGGCTCCCCCTGCCTGACGCGGCGGCCGCCGACCACCGCGACCTCGTCGGCCCAGCTGAGCGCCAGGTCGACGTCGTGCGTTGCCAGGACGACGGTGACGTCCAGCCCGTCCAACGTGGCCATCAGCTCGGCGACCCCTGCCGGGTCGAGGCCCGCCGTGGGCTCGTCCAGCAGCAACACCGAGGGGCGCATCGCGACGGCGCCGGCGATGGCCACGCGCTTGCGCTCGCCGTAGCTCAGCTGATGGGTGGGGCGCTCGGCCAGGTGCGTGACGGCGAGCAGCTCCAGCGCCTCCTCGACGCGGGCGCGCGCCTCCTCCTCGGCGAGGCCGAGGTTGAGCGGGCCGAAGGAGACGTCCTGGGTGACGTCGGCGGAGAACAGCTGGTCGTCGGGGTCCTGCAGCACCAGCTGCACCAGCCGACGATGCCGCCGCAGCGAGGCTCGGTCGTGGGACACCGCGGCGTCCTCCGCCCGGATCGTGCCGCGCAGCGGCTTGAGCGACCCGGCCAGGCACCGCAGCAGCGTCGTCTTCCCCGAGCCGTTCGGGCCGAGCAGCGCCATGCGGGCGCCGCGCCGGACGCGCACGCTGGCGCCGTCGAGCACCGGCTCGTGCCCCGGAAACCCGGCCACCAGGTCGACCGCAGACAGGATCTCGGTCATGCCGCCGCCCAGCAGAGCAGCCACACGCCGGAGACCGACGCCGCCGACAGCGCGACGAAGCGCCAGTTCCGCGCCCGTCGCGGCGCCAACGTCCTCAGCGACTCCTCGTAACCCCGGCCCTCCAGGCCGTGCTGCAGCCGCGACGCCCTGTCCCAGGTGCGCAGCACGATGGTGCCGGTGGTCGACGCGACGGCGGCCCAGCGCCTACCCAGCGTCGCGTCGTCGCCCAGCCGCACGCGCTGCGCCTGCCGCACCGCCACCGTCGTGGCCAAGAGCAGGAACAGCAGCCGGTAGGTCAACGAGGCGATCTCGAGCAGCGCGTCGGGCACGCGGAGGCCGCGCAGCCAGGTGAGCACGTCGACCATCGGGGTGGTCGTCGCCAGCACCATGATCGCGAGCGTTCCTGCGATGCCGTGGGCGACGAGTCCCGCGGCGGTGACCAGCCCCTCCTCGGTGAGGCGCAGCGGGCCGACGCCCCACCCGTCGCCGCCGATGTGGACGGCGACGGGGAGGGCCCCGAGCAGGAGGAAGGTGAGCGGTGCCACGAGCACCGTCGCCAGCAGGGAGAAACGGATGCGGGCCGGGCCGACGATCAGGAAGACGGAGACCAGGGCCACGGCCACGCATCCCGGCCAGGGGGGTGTGAGCAGGGCCGTGAGCACCAACGCCAGGCTGAGCAGGACCTTCTCACCGACGCGCCGCCGCCGCCACGGGCTCGCCCAGGCGGCGTCGTCGATGGAGTAGGTGGTCACTCTCGTGCCGACTCCAGCTCGCGCTTTGCCGCCGCGCGGCCGCGCAGCTGGCCCAGAGCGAAGCCGAGGACTCCGGCGCCGAGCGCCGCCTGGACGGCGAACAGGCCGGACTCGATCTCGCCGCTGCCCGGCTCGAAGATCGGCGAGAACCAGGGCAGGGCGCCGTGCTCGTCCTCGAGGATCGCGGTCACGGCCGCGTCGCTGCCCCCGAACGCCTCCTCGCCCTCCGCGGGCTTCGGGGCCATGGTGAGGGAGAACGCGAAGATGGCGACGATGACGGCCACGAGGGCCAGCCCGATGAACCAGTCCGTGCGCTTAAACATGAGCGGCCTCCTTCGTGATGACGCCCAAGCGGGCCAGCTCGGCGGGGGCGACGCGGGTGAAGAAGCCGAACAGCAGGACGCCGAGGACGCCCTCGGCGATCGACAGCGGGATCTGGGTGACGGCGAAGACGCCGAGGAATTTGGCGACGGCGCCCAGGAAGCCCGTCGTGGCGTCTGGGTAGGCCAGCGCCAGCTGCAGCGACGTGACGCAGTAGGTGAACAGGTTCGCCACGGCCATGGCGGAGAACACGCCCAACCAGGTGGGGGCCTTGGCCGCCTTCAGCAGCCGCCAGACGCCGTAGCCCGCCCAGGGGCCGGCGATGGCCATCGAGAAGACGTTCGCGCCCAGCGTCGTCAGGCCGCCGTGCGCCAGCAGCAGCGCCTGGAACAGCAGCACGACCGTCCCGAGGAAGGCCATCACCGGCGGTTTGAAGAGGATCGCGCCGGCGCCCGTGCCGGTGGGATGCGACGAGCTGCCCGTCACCGACGGCAGCTTGATGGCCGACAGGACGAACGTGAACGCGCCCGCGGCGGCGAGCAGCAGCTTGTTCTCCGGGGACTTCTTGGCCTCGCGGACGACGGCGCGCGCGCCATGGATCACGAACGGGGTGGCGACGGCGAACCACGCCGCGCATTGGAGGGGTGGGAGAAACCCTTCAGCGATGTGCATCTGCACTCCTTCCGCCGGGATTCAGCGTCCCGGGCGTCGGTCCGCGCAGGCCGAGTTTCTGACTTCCCCTGAAGGGGCTCACAGTGGCGCGACCGTCCCGGACAACTCCCGGGTTCCTGTGCCTGCACGAAGCGGTGTTTGGTTGTGCGGCCAGTCTTCCAGAGCCCCCTCGCATCCCCGCGACCGGGGTCGGGTAAGGGGCAACCTCAGCCGGGCCTCTGGCAGACACACCAGATGTGTATAGTTGGTGTATGACGCGCACGAACGTAGACATCGATGACCGCCTCGTCGCGGACGTGATGAAGCGCTATCACCTACCGTCCAAGCGCAGCGCCATCAACTACGCGTTGCATCAGCTGGTCATCACTCCGAAGTCCCGCGACGAGGTCCTCGCCATGCGCGGCAGCGGGTTCGACTTCACCAATGAAGAGCTAGAGGGCGACTGGCTGGCGGAGGGATGATTGTCGACACCTCGGTGTGGATCGAGTTTCTGCGGCCCGGAACCAGCGCGGCAGGAGACTACCTCGAACGCATGATCCGCGCCGGTGACCCGATCGCGGTTCCGGAGACAGTGTTGATGGAGCTGCTCAGCGGTACGACTGACGAAATCCTTGCCCGTGAGCGTCAGAGCATGCTCGAGGCTTTCGACGTCATCCCCACCTCCGCGATCGCGGACAGCATGCTCGCCGCGCGACTACAACGAACATGCCGACGCGCGGGCGAGACCGTCCGCAATCTCGGGGACTGTCAGATCGCCGCCGTCGCGCTCAGGATCGACATGCCCGTCCTGCACCGCGATCGCGACTTCGAGGTCCTGGCGAGGCACACGGGACTGCGAACCGTCTCCCTGATCTGAAGCCAGAGAGTCAGTCCTGGCGCGAGGTGTTGGTCAGCTCGTCGGTGCTGGCGATCGCGTTGACGGCCGCGACCGTCATGGCGCTCCCGCCGCGGCGGCCCCGGACCACCAGATACTCGAGGCCGAACGGGTTGGAGACCAGCGCCTCCTTCGACTCCGCTGCGCCGACGAAGCCGACCGGGATGCCGATCACCGCGGCGGGCTTGACCCCCGTCTCACCCACGATTTCCAGCAGGCGGAACAACGCCGTCGGGGCGTTTCCCACGGCGACGACGGCGCCCTCCAACCGCGGCAGCCACAGGTCGACCGCGGCCATGGTCTTGGTGATCCCCTTCGCCGCCGCCACCTCGGCCAGCGCCGGGTCTTTGATGTGACAGACCACGTCGTTGTCCCGGGGCAGCCGCGAGCGGATGATGCCCGTGGCCACCATCGACGAGTCGCAGAAGATGGGCGCGCCCGCCCGCAGCGCCGCGTTCGCCGCCGCGACGACGCCCGGGGTGAAGGCCACGTCGTCGGCGATGTCCGTGGCCCCCGCCGCGTGCACCATGCGCACGACGGCGCGGCTCACGTCGGCCGGGAAGCGGGCGAGGTTCGTCTCCGCGCGGATGATCCGGAACGACTCCTCGTAGATCTCCTCGCCGGTCCTGAGGTACGCGGTCACGGGGTCTCCTGGGCCAGGGCGGAGCGGACGGAGGCGAGCAGCGCGTCGCGGACGCCGCGGGAGCGGACGGGGTCGCGGCTGCCGAGCACGCCGACGGTGACGCCGTCGGCGTTCATCGTGGTCGGGGTCCACGCGGTGCCGCCGGTGGCGTCGTCGGCGCGCACGCAGAAGGTGCGGCTCGCCTCCGCCTCGGCCGCGACACGGGCGTTCACCTCTGGGCTATTCGTCTGGGCCAGGACGTACCAGGCGCCGCGGATGTCGCCGTCGAGGTAGGCCCGGCGCTCCCAGGCGATGCGCCCCTCGGCGGCCAGCGACTCGAGGGCGGGCGTGGCCGTCGGGGAGATCAGGGTCACGTCGGCGC